>CAMWLD010000253.1 GCA_947175005.1 uncultured Ruminococcus sp.
GGCTTTTCCCGAAATGTCAACATAATTTCATCATGGCAATATTGCCGAAAGCTCGGAAAGCTGCCCATTGCCCCCGGTTTCATCCGGGTATGTATCGGGGATATCAAATTCGGTCCACTCCAAAGTCAAACAATTGTAGTCGTTCGTTCCCAAATAGTGAATACTGTATACCGTATTGTTTTCATAAAACCTTGCATTTACAAAACCGTGTTTGTTTTCCAGCAGCCCGTCAAAAAAAAACAAGAGTTTCGTCCGTATTATCCGAATCGCAGTCTTCATATTTTGTATATTCATTTCCGATAAATTCGGCATATTTCATTATTTTGGTGTCTTTATAATAAGTGCCGCTCACAGCCTGAACATTTTTATACCATATGCTGAATTTTAATGTTCCGTCACCCATATCACTGTTCGGTGAATACATCTTAAAATCATCACTTAAATTCAGAATATCCTCCACTGTGCAGGGGAGCGTAAGATGATAACCGTCAATAGAAACCATACTGTTTATCCGCTCTCCCGACCAGCCCTCGGGAAATGGCGGCACGGTATCGCCGCTGCTGTCAATAAAACAAATTTCTCCGTTCTCATCATATTCCATTATATATTCCGGCTCGGTCTCTGTCACGTTTTCCTGCTCTGTAACGGGAAAATCCGAGTATTCCTCGGGCATTTCAAATTCCGACCACAATAACGTTACTCCGCCGCTTCTTGCATTTGTCAGGATATTGTATATTATATTATCTTCATAATAAGAAGCATGGATTGAATAAAGATTTTCAACGGTGTCATGATATGTTTCAAAGCCGTCAAAAAGCGCTAATAACGCCTCTGGATCGTCCCCGTTACGATCTTCGATTTTGGAATATTCATTTCCGCTGACAGTTATCATTTGAATTATTCCGGTATCATTATAAAAAATCCCGCTTAGTTCTATATAACTTTTATACCATATCTGAAAAAAGGATCTTCCGTCATTGTAATCATTCTGCATATCCTCGTCAAGTCTGAAATCACTGCTTAAATTCAGAATATCCTCCACCGTGCAGGGAAATATGAGCTGATAGCCGTCAACAGAAACCATACTGTTTATCCGCTCTCCCGACCAGCCATTGGGAAAAGGCGGTATTATTTTATCGTATGCCCCGATCAGACAGGTCTCGCCATTCTCATTATATGCCTTTCTGTATCTGGGTTCATTATCTGTGCTTTTTTCATTGACAGCATTTGTTTGCTCCTGCTGCACCTCGCTGACATCTCCGCTGCACCCTGCAGTCCCAAAGGCTAACGCCGAAATCAAAACCACTGCCAAGAATTTTCCGTATCTCATAAAAGTCCTCCTTATCAGTTCTCATCTGCACGTCAGCCTGCCCAAAAGCTGTGTGCGACCTTTGGGCAGGCCTTCCAAACATCAATTATTCCTCAATATAAACCTTTTTCATGACCTGGTCTTTTACGGGGCGGTCGCCTCGGGACGTTTCGCACTCCGCAATTTCATCCACTACCTCTATCCCCTCGACAACCCTGCCGAATGCAGCATACTGCCCGTCCAGATGAGGAGCGTCATGATGCATTATGAAGAACTGCGACCCTGCGCTGTCGGGCATCATGGAGCGCGCCATGGAAAGAGTTCCCCTTGTGTGCTTCAGATCGTTCTGCACACCGTTTGAGGCAAATTCTCCCTTAATGCTCCACCCGGGGCCGCCCATGCCCGTGCCGTCGGGACAGCCGCCCTGTATCATAAACCCGCTGATGACCCTGTGAAAAATAAGTCCGTCATAAAAGCCCTGCCGCACCAGCTTTTCAAAATTCTCCACCGTTATGGGGGCTTTGTCAGGGTAAAGCTCCAGCTTTATCTTCTTGCCGTTTTCCATTTCAATAATAACCATTTTTATAACATTCCTTTCCGGGCTGCATTTTCGCCCACCGCCGACCCTTTCACCTGTCGGAATATATTTATTTTACCACATTAAGGGAATATTGTCAAGAAATATTTCACGGTCTGCGGTCGAAAGATCATTTTAAACTTTCCCAAAATATTTTCCTTAATAAATATCCTCCGAATAATTTTCCAAAAAACGGGCATAAATAATGTAATTAAAACCGAACGTGCACCGTTCATAAAAAGTTTGGAAAAGGAGCTGTAAAAATATGGAATTTACCGCAATTGAAAAGGTGAAAGGCAGAGAGATACTCGATTCAAGAGGCAATCCCACAGTAGAGGCGGAGGTGACCCTTGCGGACGGCACAACCGCACGGGGAGCAGCCCCCAGCGGCGCTTCCACGGGAGAATTTGAAGCGCTTGAACTGCGGGACGGAGACAAGTCCCGATACCTTGGCAAGGGCGTGCAAAAGGCGGTCAAGAACATCAACAAAGCCATAAGCGAAGCGGTCTGCGGCATTGACGCCGCCGACATTTACGCCGTAGACAACGCCATGATAAAGGCGGACGGCAGCCGTGACAAGTCAAAGCTTGGAGCGAACGCCATTTTAGCCGTTTCCATAGCGGCGGCAAGAGCGGCCTCAAGAGCAATGGGTATCCCCCTCTACCGCTATCTCGGCGGCATGAGCGGCAACAACCTGCCTGTACCCATGATGAATATTTTAAACGGCGGAGCACACGCCGCCAATACCGTGGACGTGCAGGAATTTATGATAATGCCCGTGGGGGCTTCCTGCTTCAGAGAGGGACTGCGTATGTGCGCAGAGGTGTTCCATTCCCTGGCAGCGGAGCTTAAAGCAAAAGGACTTGCCACCTCCGTAGGCGACGAGGGCGGCTTTGCCCCCGACCTGCCCGGCGACGAGGAAACGATCAAAGTGATCTTGCAGGCAGTGGAAAAGGCAGGCTATGCCCCCGGCAAGGACTTTATGCTTGCCATTGACGCCGCCGCCAGTGAGTGGAAAGGCGAAAAGAAAGGCGAATATATTCTGCCCAAGGCAAAGACCCGCTGCACTTCCGCCGAGCTTATAGCCCACTGGAAAGAGCTTTCGGAAAAATACCCCATAATCTCCATTGAGGACGCCCTTGACGAAGAGGACTGGGAGGGCTGGCAGCAGCTGACAAACGAGCTTGGGGATAAAGTCCAGCTGGTAGGTGACGACCTGTTTGTCACCAACACCGAGCGGCTCAAAAAGGGCATATCCGAGGGCTGCGGCAACAGCATTCTCATTAAACTTAACCAGATCGGCACAGTTTCCGAGACTCTTGACGCCATAAAAATGGCGCATAAAGCAGGCTACACCGCCATATCCTCCCACCGCTCCGGCGAGACCGAGGACACCACCATTGCCGACCTTGCAGTAGCCCTGAACACTCGTCAGATAAAAACAGGCGCTCCCAGCCGAAGCGAGCGCGTCGCAAAATACAACCGTCTGCTGCGCATAGAAGAGCAGCTTGGCGACAGCGCATTTTATCCCGGCATGAAAGCCTTCAACGTAAAAAGATAGCAAATAAAAAGCGGAGATTTTTGTGAAAATCTCCGCTTAAATTATATATTCTTATGCTTTTACGGCTGCCCCGTCACAATACTTCCGCTGTCGTCAAGATAAATCTTAACGCGAGTAGTCTCGGTCTCGAACTTCATGGTCTCCGCATCAATCGTGACCTTAACTCCCGGGTATGCCGTGCCCTTGCAGATAACAGATTTGTACTGCTTCATTTCAAGGTGCTCGTTTATTTCGGCGATACGCTTTTTAAGCTTCTTCTTTTCCATTTGACAGCCAAGCTTGGTCTTGACCGTAGTGCCCATAAGCTCTTCCTTGTCCTCGGGAAGTCTGCCCAGCTGCTTGCGCTTTTCGTTAAGAAAGTCCACTATCTGAGTGCAGCGCTCTATGGTGTTGTCAAGCTCGGGTATACGGTGGTTGATATCCTCCAGCTCCTTTGTAAGCAGAGCATTGTCCCCTGCCACTACCTCGGTGGGAGCGTAGGTCTTTGTGCCCAGATACTTCACCTCGGTATCGCCTATGACCCTGTAAACTCCGCCGCTTAAGGATTTTGCCGTAAGGTTGCCCCCGCAGTGCACATCGCACACCACAAAGTCATTGACCTTAACATCCCCCTCGGCATAAATATTTGAATATTCCGCAAACTGGCAGGTGATATTCTCCCCCGCTGTCAGCCCCGAATTTATCGAGCCTTTCTTTATGGTAATGCTGCCCCC
>CAMWLD010000254.1 GCA_947175005.1 uncultured Ruminococcus sp.
CCCATATATAGGCTCGTCCGTGAAGATGACCCGCTGTTACCGTCAGAGAAATATCCACAGGCTTTGCCAGGCGGTTTTCCCTGAATTCGGAGGTGTAGGAAGCTATCTGCTTTTCATTGGCGATGTTTGAAACGGATTGATTGCTCATTGTCATCATTACTCCAATCTATAAGGAAATTTACTTTGAGAAGGTAAATATATTGCCAATTAATATTATAACATATTTTTCGTCCTTTGTCAATTAATTTTTAAAATTGAAATTACAAAATAGTTACAAATTTTTATGCACATTGCACAAACTTTTGCGCCCAATAAGTGAATAATGAATAACTGTTACAAAAAACTCCGATATATCCGAGCTTTTCCGCACATTACCTTAAATTATTATTCACAGTTCTGTTTTTCAAAGTCGATCACAACTTTTTTACATTCTCTGCAAAGGTAAGCTGTGACCGTTTCACCAAACCCATTTTCTCCCAAAACTACACCGTCATTGTAAAACCATGAATTCAGAAGTCTTGTTTTTCTTCCCGGCTGCCACCATAGTTCACCGCCGACCGCTATATGACCCTCCTCCATATCATCTCCGCAATACGGACATTTCATATTATCGCCTCCAAGATCACCCTACGATCTTCCCGTCCTTGATAGTCACCGTCCTGTCCGCCTTGGCAGCAATGGACATATCGTGAGTTATCAGAATAAGGGTCTGCCCGTATTTTTTCATAGTGGACTTCAAAAGCGAAAGTATCTCCGCACCCGAAGCGGAATCAAGATTTCCCGTAGGCTCGTCTGCCAGTATAACAGCGGGCTTTGCGATCATTGCACGGGCTATTGCCACTCTCTGCTGCTGCCCGCCCGAAAGCTGATGAGGATAGTGGGAAAGCCTGTCGTCAATTCCCATAGTAACGGCCAGATCTTCCAGATATTCTTCATCTGCCTTTTGACCGTCCAGCGACAAGGGTATAAGAATATTTTCCTTTGCTGTCATTACAGGCAAAAGGTTGAAAAACTGGAATACAAACCCCGCCTTTCTCCTGCGGTATTCGGCAAGCTTGTCGTCATTGTAGGAAAAAACGTCCTCTCCGTCCACCGTCAGCTTGCCCGAATCGGGAGTATCCATAGCCCCCAGAATATGCAGCAGCGTGGACTTGCCGCTTCCGCTCTGACCCACTACCGCTAGAAATTCTCCCTTTTCCACCTCAAGGCTCACATCATTCAGCGCATGAACTGCCGCCTCGCCCTTGCCATAGGTCTTGACCAGATTTTCCGCCTTTAAAATTATCTCGCTCATATAAAAGTTCCTTTCAATATTACAATATTTCAATTGTCCCGGATAATACCTTAATAAACATTATAGCAAATTTTTCCTCAAAATGCAATAGCTTTGGAAATTTTTATCGGGCAGCCCTTAAAAATTTCACTGCACGCTTGTTTTCAGCCTTACCAAAACGGACTTGTCGTTAAAGATCGGATAGTCGCTTCCCACTCCGATAAAATCCTTGCCGAACATATCAAACATATTGCTCACAAGAGTAAACTCGGGCAGCCTTTCCAGAAACCTTTCCCCATCGCTTAAATACGCAAGTCTCACAGGCATAGTGTAATCTCCCTTTTCGTTGAAGCCTCCTCCCCCGTATGCCACGGGAACTACCGAAAGCCTGCCGTCCAGCAGCTCCTTCACTGTTCTGCCGCTCTGCTTTATCCTCAGATTTACAAAGCCGTTTTCGGGAATATCATTGAACGAGCAATAT
Organism: uncultured Ruminococcus sp.; assembly: GCA_947175005.1. GTDB lineage: Bacteria > Bacillota > Clostridia > Oscillospirales > Ruminococcaceae > Huintestinicola. The sequence continues at coordinate 1,755 of CAMWLD010000254.1, forward strand.
GCGCTGCCTGTATGCTCGATACCGTATTTTTCCGCTGTTTTCTTGTCTGCATATCCACGAAGCAAAACGCCGTTTTCTATATAGGCAAGCTTGTCCCCTGGCAGGGTCACGCCCTCCCTGTCAAAAAATCTCATATGCCACGCTTCCCCGTCGGAAACATCATGAAGCAGAGTAAAATCCTCCGAGAAAATTTTCTCGCCAATCCTCCCCGATAACAGTGACGTTCCCAACGCAATATTTTCTCCGTTAAGGCAGCCGTACAGCATATCAAGCAAGCCGTAATACGGCATCTGCACAATAATTTTACCCGGAACATTCGCCCGTGTGCTGTAATTTCCCAAGAAATTTTCCGCCATATCGTAAAGCTTGCACGGCTCGAAATCACGCTTCCCTAAGCCGAAATATCCGGCGAAAATATCCTTGCTGTCCTTATGCTTAAAAGAAAATCCCGCATTTACCGTGCAGTCCGAGTTCCACAGGTCAAGTCCCTTGTCGTTCACCTGTCCCTGCTTTGTGCGGCATACGCTGAGGCTGCCGCTTAGGGTATATTTCGGGTGCTTATTGTTGATATGCGCTAACGTCTCCCTTGCCAGAGCCATAAGCTCGCTGTCGGTGAGTACTTTTTCGGTTTGGTCCCTGTACCGCGCTCCCGTTTCAAGCTCAAATTTGTAAGGCCTTTTGAAGCGCAGATTTTTCTCCGCACGCCTGTAACCCTCATCATCGTCAATTTTCTCCCTGCAGTAATATGCCCCCACATACCCATCCCTTAAAAAACGGTAAGAATAATCATCAAGGTCTTTCTTTTCAAAGGCGGTTATCTTGTTTTCCTCAATTTTTACTGTTGAATTACGGGCTTTGTAAATAAATTTTTCTCTCATATTTTTGAGCTCCCTTACTTAATTTTACATACCAAAAATACATTGAAACTTAGGGGATGTCCTGCAATTTTCAAACTTCCTCCTTAATTTACCGTCAGGCTTTTTACTCTTATGGTAGCTCCTCCCGTCGAAACGTGTACCGTCTGCCCGCCCTTGCCGCAGGTGAATGCGTCGAATATCTCGAAATCATCCCCCACAGCGTCAATGTCAAAAAGAGCCTTGAAAACGCTGCCCGTAATAACATTTACCCGCACAGGCTCAGCGATTTTTCCGTCCCTTATGCGATAGCATAAATAGGGCTGCATGGTAAATGTTCCGCAGCCCGTGCCATAGTTCACGCCGTAAACATAAATGCCGTCTTTGACCCCTTTTATTATATCCTCCGGGCTGTCGCTGCCCTTTTCCATGAATGTGTTTGTCATTCGCACCATGGGAGAATATTCATAGCTTTGCGACCGTGAATTTCCCGTGACCTTTTCTCCCAAAGCAGCAGCGGACTTGCTGTCGTGAAGTCTGCCTGTAAGCACGCCGTTTTTTATCAGATATGTTGCCTCAGCCCTGTTTCCCTCATCATCAAAGGGGACATAACCGTTATTGTCAAGTAAGCCGTTATCGCATATGGTGACCTTTTCACTGCCAACCTTTTTTCCCATTTTCCATTCCTGCTGCAAGGTCTTGTCATTCATCATATAATCCGATTCGCTTTTATGCCCGAAGCTTTCATGGGTGAACAGTGCTGTGACCGAAGGGGCTAAAACGCAGGTGTATTCGCCCGGGGTAACATCCACCGCATTCTTTGCATAATCAAGATACCTGTCACGTTCCTCGGTTATTTCCTTTTCCCTGTTCAAAAGGCTGTCAAAGGTCATTCCCTGCAATGTTTTATACACCGACCAGGGCGTATCGTTTACCGAAAAATCAAAGCTCATATATACCTTGCACCGCTGAATATCCTGCTTGACGGACGCTCCCTTGCCGGAATAATATTCCTTTATTGTATGCTGCGCCGAGTAGCCTGCAATGCAGCTTTTTATCTCCGTTACTCTATTATCGTAACAGGAATCAATATACCCTCGGACTAAAGCCTCTGCCTTTTCCGGGGATATTTTTCTTATATCCTCATCCCCCTCGTATTTTAAAATTTCCGCCTTGCTGTCTCCGAAATTTTTGATAACGGGGTCGCTGTAGATGTCCTTGTTTTCCTTTGCCAGCGCCGCTAAATTATCTATCTCACGCTGAATATTTTGGAGATCGTTTGTGCAGGTGGTGTACTGCATTTCACCGTCGAAAATCCTTATGAATGCGCCGTTTTCATCATATTTGCCGCTGCTTGTGACTTCGCCGTCTTTTATACTGAAATTCATAAAACTGTGTCTTTCGATCCTTACATCCGTAAAAAGATTTTTAGGGAAATTATACATATGTCTGTTCCTCTCATTGTTTGTTCGGTAGGTTTAGTATAGCATTTTTCGGGGGATGTGTCATGAATATTCAGGCAGTAATATGATCGGCACTGGCGACAGTAA
>CAMWLD010000255.1 GCA_947175005.1 uncultured Ruminococcus sp.
GGACGCCGATATACATAGGCGCTACCGCGGCTATACCGTTGAGGAGCTTTCCGCAGGGTACGCCCCCGCAGAAAATTTTCTCGGCAAGTCCCAGATACCCATGAATGTGGTAAACCAACACCCCGAACTGCCTGTGGGGTGCGAGGTCACCTGCGCTGCCGCAATGCTGAATTTCCTGGGCTTTGATATTGACAAATGCAGCCTTGCGGATAATTACCTGCCTGTGAGCGACGGGGATTTTTCCGAAAAAAACGGCGTTCTTTACGGCGCAGACCCCAATAAATTTTTTATCGGAGACCCCTACGGCAAGGGCTACGGCTGCTATGCCCCCGTAATAGCGGAGGTTCTCAACGACTATTTTTCCTCCCACGGTTCCGGCGATAAAGCCCTTGTGCTGGACGACCCAAACTCTGCCGATCTGGAGCGCATTATCGACGGGGGAGCGCCCGTGATCGTATGGGCGTCCATAGATATGAAGCCCTACCGCCATAACGCTGTTTCCGAATGGGTAACCCAAAGCGGCAGGACAATTTCCTGGCTCACCAATTCTCATACCCTTATTTTAACAGGTTATGACGCAAATTATTACTATTTTATGGACCCCAATGATAAAACCGATATTATGCGTTACAATAAGCTCACATTTATTTCCCGCTGGGAGGAAAACGGCAGCCAAAGCATAGTGGTGAAAAAGGGCGAAGTATAGCGGCAGTTATCCGTTCAGCGCATAAAGCGCCAGCGTAAACAAAAGCAGGTAAATAAAATCGGAAGCCGCCGTGCATACTATTCCTGAAAGTGCAAGTCTGCTTTTCCCGCCCTTTTCCTTTGTCTCGGGAACATTTTCCCTTTTAGCTTTCACAAACAATGCCGCAGTAACGGCGCAGTGGAGCAAAACGGAAATTATCACCCACCACACCGCCGTGTATCGGAAAATGGAGTAGGTGTAGACCACCGCAAGCATGAACACAACGTTTATCGCCAAATGCCAACCTTCACCGATATCCGCCTTTGCTATTTTGGAAAACAGCAGATTTGTCGGGAATGTGACCACCGCCGCAAGCAGCACAAGAAAAACATTACTCCCCACAACAGACATGAAAAACAGGGAGTAAAACGGCAGCGGGAAAATATTCAGCAGTATCACCCACAGCACCGCCAGCCCTCCGAAAAGGAGAGCCGGCTTTTGTTTTCTTTTAATAGCGCTTTTAAGATCTGTCGAGCCGTCTGTGCTGCCTTTGTGAGCTTGATTGCCGCCGACAGACTGCTTTTCTTTTCCGCTCATGCTATGCCCCGCCCCAGTTCAAAGGCTTTAAGGTTTACATCAAGCACTTTTGGGGGAACGCACTGTTTCAGAGCGTCCAGCCAGACCTGCTCGTCAAATTCGGCAGTTTTGGATACCATACCCATGAGCACCACATTCACAGCCTTTGGCGTTCCCGCCTCCACCGCCAGTGAAAGAGCGTCCGCCGCAGTAATGTCCACCCCTGCCGCTTTTATGTTTTCAACAATATTTTCGGGGTATTTCACAGCTCCCGTAATAACGGGCATAGGCTCTATCTGCTGGGTGTTGGTGATGATCTTGCCTCCTTTTTTAAGGTAGGACACCCACCTTGCCGCCTCTAACAGCTCAAAGGAAATTATAAGATCGGCCTGCCCCTTTTCAATAATGGGAGAAGCCACCTTGTCCCCGTAGCGAACATATGTCACCACTGAACCACCGCGCTGGCTCATTCCGTGAACCTCGCTCACCTTTACATCATATCCCCCCGTCAGCAGAACGCTGCCTATAACACGGCTTGCAAGGAGCGTTCCCTGACCGCCTACCCCGACTATCATAATAGATCTTGTTTCCATCATACGCCCTCCTTTATAGCGTCAAACTTGCAAAGTCCGCCGCAAACGCCGCAGCCCACACAAAGGGTGTTGTCTATCTTTGCCTTGCCCGTGGACATGGATATGGCAGGGCAGCCTATTTTCATACAAGCCTTGCAGGAGCGGCACTTGTCGCTGTCCACCACTGCCGAGGGCTTGTGCTTTACGGATTTCAGCAGCGCACAGGGACGGCGTGTGATTATCACCGAGGGGGCTTTTGCCGCCAGTTCCTCTTTTACCGCCTCTTCCGTCGCTTTAAGGTCATTGGGGTCGACTACCCTTACCCTGTCAATCCCCACTGCCCGACAGACAGCCTCAATATCCACTGCCGAGGCAGGGTCGCCCTTGATGTTGTAGCCGTTGGCAGGGTTGTTCTGGTGTCCCGTCATTCCCGTAATGGAGTTGTCAAGAACTATCACCGTGGAATTTGAGGCATTGTAGGCAATGTTTATAAGCCCCGTTATCCCCGAATGGATAAAGGTGGAGTCGCCTATTACAGCCACAGCCTTCCCCTCAAATTCTCCCTTTCTGGCTACATTGAAGCCGTGCAGTCCGCTGACCGAAGCGCCCATGCAAATTGTAGTGTCCATAGCGGAAAGAGGCGCAGCCGCACCCAGTGTGTAGCAGCCAATGTCGCCGCTGACCGTAACACCCAGCTTATGCAGAATATAGAACAGTCCTCTGTGGGGACAACCTGCGCACATTACAGGCGGTCTGACAGGCACATTTTCGGGATATTCGGTATACTCCGCTTTTTCTCCCAATATCTTCTCCCGCAGATACACCGGGGAATATTCGCCTATGTATGTGAAAAGCTCCTTGCCGATCGGCTCAAGCCCTATTTTGCGGCAGTGAGTCTCGATAATATCGTCCAGCTCCTCCACCACATAAAGCTTGTCCACCTTTGCTGCAAAGTCCTTGATAAGCTTTTCGGGCAGGGGATTTATAAGTCCCAGCTTCAAATAGCTTGCCTCATCTCCAAAAGCCTCTTTTGCATACTGGTAAGCAATGCCCGAGGTGATTATGCCAATTTTGGCGCCTATCTTAGTGCCGCCCATTTCCACACGGTTAAAGGGGCAGTTTTCCGCATATTCCCGCAGCGCCTCTGTCCGCTTTTCCACCGCTGCATGGCGGGGACGGGCGTTGGCAGGCATCATAACGTATTTTTCGCTGTTTTTTACATATTCGCCCGTTTCATGGGGTATCCTCTCGCTCTCGCTTACCACGCTCTGGGAATGAGCGATACGGGTGGTAAGCCGCAAGATCACGGGCGTGTCAAATTTCTCCGATAATTCAAACGCAGCCTTTGTGTATTCGAGGCATTCCGCCGAATCCGCAGGCTCTACAAGGGGCACCTTAGCGGCAATTGCATAATGGCGGCTGTCCTGTTCATTCTGACTGGAATGCATACCGGGGTCGTCGGCAACGCCTATAACAAGCCCGCCGTTCACACCCGAGTAGCTCACCGTAAAAAGCGGGTCGGCAGCCACATTCAGCCCAACGTGCTTCATTCCGCAAAAGGCTCTTGCCCCCGCAATGGAAGCGCCTATGGCAGCCTCGCAGGCGACCTTTTCATTGGGCGCCCATTCGGTGTGCATTTCATCATATTTGGCGGCAAATTCGGTTATCTCCGTGCTGGGCGTGCCAGGGTATGATGACACCACGTCCACGCCTGCCTCGTATAATCCTCTGGCAACCGCCATGTTGCCGAGCATAAGCTTTGACATATAAGATGTACCTCCTTTGAAATTTTTATTTATTTGAAAAATTTTGGTAAAAATTGTTTTTCGGTTTTCTTTTAAAGCAGCACTAATAGACCGCTCCTGATAATTATAACATATTTTCGGATTAAAGTCCACAGGTAAATATCTGAATGGAAATTTTTGATTTTCCCTGTTCGCAGTTCGCAAAATCACACTAAATATTTAACACCTATTTGAATAGACTTTATCTCAATCCCCAATTTGCTTTCGTGTTCCCAATTTTTCCGAACTCAGAGCCGGTGAATATTAATTTGGGATGATTTTCAGGTTTATTCTGCAAACCGGAATTTACCGCTCTGTCTGTTCAGTCATAAGTCCCCAGCGAATTCCAAATTTATCAACAAAAACTACCCGACAAGAACTATAAGGTGTAGCTTCCATTGGGTATATTGTTTTGCTGTCTTCTTTCATGATCTCATATGCCTGTTGGACTTGCTCCTTCGTATCAAACATAACGGTAAGGAAATTTGAATAACACGTTTGAAATTCA
>CAMWLD010000256.1 GCA_947175005.1 uncultured Ruminococcus sp.
CCCAGAGCGCCCCCTCTCCCCCCTGGGAGGTTGTCCCTTTGGACGGCAACTTACTGTCGTTTGCAAAGTCAAGCTTTTCATAAACAAAGTCACATTTCACGATTCAGCTTTTTACTGTTTCTGCACAGCATATAAAGGGATATTATTCCCATGTCAAAAAGTTATTTTTAAAGTATTGCATTTTATGTTGCAAAGTGGTATAATATAATTGAGGGAGCTGATAGAATGCAATTTGAGTGGGACGATGAAAAAAACATAAAAAACATAAAAAAGCACAAATTAAGTTTTTCGGCGGCTAAATTTGTTTTCAATGATGAAAACAGAATTGAAATATTTGACGATATTCATTCAACAGATGAAGATCGCTACATAACAATTGGATTAATAAATCAAGTTCCGGTTGTTGTAACAGTTGTGTATACCGAAAGAGATCAAAGAGTAAGAATTATTTCGGCGCGTAAAGCTACCGCAAAAGAAAGGAGAATGTATTATGACAGTTTATGAGAATTTAAATTTTAACGACAAGCTTACTGAAGAACAGATCGCAATGCTGCAAGAGCTTGAAGCTTCTCCTGCTGTTCCCGACGAAGATTGTCCCGAGCTTACAGATGAGCAAATAGCAAAATTTGCCGAAGCAGCTGAAGAAAGACGGCAGAGTTTACAGAATAAACAAACCGTTGCTGTCAGATTATCCCCGCAAGCATTGAAAAAGGCAAAATCTTTGGGTAATGGATATAATGCTGTATTAAGCCGAATTTTGGAAGCTGCACTCGCTGATAACGAAACCATAAAACATTATCTGTGAAAAAAGACTGTAAAAACTTAAAAAGCCCTAAAAAATCCCGACAAATCGGCATTCTAATGCCTCTTTGTCGGGATATTTTTATAATATTGAAGCTTTACAGCGTTGAAATATGTCGAAAAGCCTTGTCAGCACTCCAAAAGAACATATCGTCCTTGAAACGCTCTTTAAGACCGCACCGCTCTATCATTTCCATAACAGGGGGCTGAACGCAGGAGAAGTATACCATAATACCGCTTGAAATAAGCCTCTCACAGTATTCGTGAAGTGCCTCTATTCCCGAAATATCCGCTACCGTTACCCCTCTCATGGAGAAAATCACATTATAGTTTTCTCCCAGTGCGGAGATTTTTTCCTCCAGCTTGTTGCACGTGCCGAAATACAGCGGTCCCGATATGTATACAACACAGGTGTATTTCAGCTTTTCCTTGTCTATCTCGGGGTCGTCCAAACGCTCGGGGTCGACCTCCGCAACTGTAACCTGCATATCCGAAACCTTGACCACAAACATTATTATCGAAAATGCAACGCCTATAAGAATTGCAACCGTAAGGTCAAATATGACCGTTGCCGCCATGGTTATAAGATACTGGAAAATGGCGGTCTTGATTTTTTTGCCGAATATGGACTTTATAGCCGCCTTGTCGTTCATTCGCCATGCGGTCACTATAAGCACTCCCGCCAGCGCAGACAAAGGTATTTCCGACATTACGCCGCCTAAAATGAACATGGAAAGCAGCAGCACCGCCGAATGGATTATAGATGTCATACGGGTCTGTCCACCAGATTTTATGGCAACGCTGGTTCGGGCAATGGCGGCTGTTGCGGGCACGCCCCCGAAAAAGGGCAGTATCATATTGCCTATGCCCTGGGCGAAAAGCTCCACGTCCGCATTCAGCTTTTCATTTTTCATACGCCCTGCCGATGCGCCGCAAAGCAGGGATTCGATAAGTCCCAATGCTGCTATGGAAAATGCGGGGGCGATCAGCATTTTTACTGTGTCCAGATCGCCGAAAGAGGACATATCAAGGCGGTCGTCCAAAAATACCGTTTGGGGGATAGCGCCCACCACTGCTACATCAAAACGCCATATCATATTAGCGGCAGTGGCAAGGATTATGGCAGCCAGCGACCCGGGGAAATATTTCCCAAGCTTTGCGGGATAAAGGAACATGAACAGTATTACAGCCCCGCCGATAGCGAGTGCGGTGGTGTCGGGGTTTTGAGGCAGGGTGAAATAGCTTGCTATTTTTTCGGTGGTCGTAAGTCCCTCGGAAGTAAGCCCTGTAAGGTTGTTCACCTGACCCAAGGCGATAATTATGGCAATGCCGCTTGTGAAGCCGGTGATAACCGGCATTGGCAGGTAGGAGACCAGTCCCCCGAGCTTGAAAATGCCTGCCAGCAGCAGCAACGCTCCTGCCATAAAGCTGGCAATGAACACGCCCTGTATGCCGTACTGCGCCACAAGGGAAACGAGAATAGCCGTCATAGCACCCGTAGGGCCGCTTATCTGGTAGGACGCGCCCGAAAGACCGCCTATGATTATTCCCGCAAACACGGCGGTAATAAGCCCTGCGGCGGCGGTCGCCCCCGAGCTTACGCCAAATGCCAAGGCAAGCGGCAGCGCCACGGCTGCGGCGGTAACTCCCGCCAGTGCGTCCTGCCCGAATTTTTTTCCGTTATATCCTTTGAATTCTCTTTTGAGTATTTTCCCCAGTTCCTTGATTAACATATTACAGCTTCTTTCAATAAAATATGGGATTCTTCGGGAAATTTCCGGGGAAAATTCCCAAAGACCCGACATATTTATTTTACGCCAATATTTCCCGCTTGTCAAGCGTTGTCGGGATAGGCGGACGAAAAATAATTATCGGCATTGGGGGAGATTTTTGTTACAAGTGAACAAAGGCAGTGCGGTGTGTCTGTCAATATTTCTGCCGTACTATATTTCGGCGTATGATCTTTTTTATGCATTCTATGAGCTTGTCGGGGGGCATTTGAAAATCCCCGAGCAAATAGCTTTCCATTAGTCCGCTGACGGCAAGGGAATAGAATTTTATGTAAAATTCCTTTTCATCGGCGGAGACATTCAGAATGACAGCGGGAGTGGCGGAGATTCCCGTGCTGTCGGAGATTTTTCGTATAAGACGTTCCGTATCCTCTGCAAGGATATTCCGCAGCAGGCGGTGCTCCATGGAGGACAGCACGGACAGGCACATTTCTCGGTTACTGTCCAGATACTCGATAAGTGCGCCGATCTTATCCTCCCAGACAAAGGGGGTATCGTCGAGCTTCAGCAGGGCTTCGGCTTCGGTATGTATGAACTGTGCGGCAAGGTCCTCTAAGTTTCGGAAATGATAATAAAAGGTTTGGCGGTTCACGCCGCAGTCACGGCACAGGTCGGTTATTTTTATTTTTTCGTATGGCATTTCATTCAGGCGGGTTTTGAATGCTTGCAGGAGCTTTTGGTTCATTGGAGATCACCTCAAATATGGCTTAGTGCAAAATTTATAAAATTTTTGAGTGGTTTTGTGCAATAGGGAGAATGTGGTTTTTCATTATCAATATTGCGTGAGGCTATTGACAAATGCGTGGATATATGATATAATGGGTTATGCAAGCGCGGGGCTGGTTTCCCCTCATGCGCCGGGGAAATGGCTTTGTTCCTCTCACACGCCGAGGGACTGGCTTTGTCCCCTACCATGCCACGAAACTGGCTTTGTCTCCACTCAAACGCCGTGGGGCGGCTTTTGTGTTGCTGTGAATGTGTTGTTGAAATGCGTGTGTTTGTTGGTTGATGTGACTTGCCTGTTACTATGAAATGTGAGCTTGTTTGTGAAATGCTTGACTTTGCAAACGACTGTAAGTTGCCGACCAAAGGGACAACCTATGGCTTGTAGTGGAGAGTTTATTTGGTTTAGTTTGTGATGTTTAACTTGAATTGCGTTATTGTATGGTAGGGGACTTACAGCTTTTGAAAAGCTTTATCAATTAGCAAATGTAAGTTAAGTTAGCCAAAAAACACGTTGGTTTACTGTGTAAAGCGTTAGGATTTAATGTACGAATGATTGAATGATGATTAAATAAAGTTTTGTATGTAAATTAAAGTGTTTTTACCTTAACTTATTTTACATAGGTGTGAAATGCAAACTTTACAAGATAGGTAAATCTTTTACCTGTTGAAAACGTGATACACCGTAATTATCATTAACAAATTTTAACAAACCCATACTTATAGGCCAAGAGGTTGGCCTGGGGGAGAAGGGGGTCGAGGGGAAAGAGAGTCCAGAGGGA
>CAMWLD010000257.1 GCA_947175005.1 uncultured Ruminococcus sp.
GCACCGTCAGCGGGAAATTCGAGGTAGTCTATAAAATGGAAAACGCCGTAAAATGGAGCGAGCACACCCCCACCGTTTACACCATGAAAGTTAAGGCGGGACAGGATATTACCGAAATAAAATTCGGTATGAGGAAATTCACCGTAAGCGGCAGCGACATTCTGCTGAACGGCGAAAAAATATTCCTGCGCGGAAAGCATGACGGCATGATATTCCCCATTACCGCCGCCGCGCCTACCGATAAAGAGTCATGGCTCAAAGTAATGGGCGCAGCAAAGGAGCATGGGATAAACCACTACCGTTTCCACACCTGCTGTCCTCCCGAGGCTGCCTTTGAGGCGGCGGACGAGCTTGGTATCTACATGGAGCCGGAGCTTCCCTTTTGGGGCACTGTGGAGGAAACTCTCACCCCGGGGCAGCAGTATCTTGTGGACGAGGGCTTTAAAATTCTGGACGAATTCGGGAATCACCCCTCATTCTTTGCCCTTTCTCTGGGCAACGAGCTTTGGGGCAGCACCGAACGGCTGAATGAAATTTTAGGGGACTATAAGGCTCACGACAGCCGCCCCCTTTATACACAAGGCTCAAATAATTTCCAGTTCTGGCCGCAGGTTCTCCCGAATGAGGATTTCTTTGTGGGCGTGCGCTGCTCAAAGGACAGGCTTTTCAGAGGCTCTTATGCCATGTGCGACGCTCCCCAGGGACATATTCAGACCTCTGCGCCGAATACCAACTATAATTATGACAGCCTTATCCGTCCGCAAATGTCTGCGGGCAGCGGCGAGGGCACTGTGCGCACTATCGAGATACAGTACGGCACGGGGGTAAAGACCGTTACTGTGGACAGCAGCAGCGGCGAGCTTATTCCGAAAGTTCCCGTGGTCTCCCACGAGGTGGGGCAGTATTTCATGTACCCCGATTACGGCGAGATAGAGAAATACACGGGAGTTTTAAAGCCCTATAATTTAGAGATTTTCCGTGAACGTCTCGATAAAGCGGGACTGCTGCCTTTGGCGGACAGCTACTTCAAGGCCTCGGGCAGATTTGCTGCCGAGTGCTACAAAATGGAGATAGAAACCGCCCTGCGGTCAAGGGAGCTATCGGGCTTCCAGCTGCTGGATATACAGGATTTCACGGGGCAGGGGACTGCCTTGGTAGGCGTGCTGAACGCATTTATGGAAAGCAAGGGAGTAATATCCCCCGAGAAGTGGCGTGAGTTTTGTTCGGACAGGGTAATTCTCGGCTGCCTGCCGAAGCTTGTATTTGCGGCAGGGGAAAAGGTCTCCATGGAAATTATGCTGTATACTTATACGGGGCGTGAGGAAAATTCTCCCGAGGTCGTTGTTACTCTGAATGACGCTGCTTACACGCTGAATACAAACGGCACTTACAAAAACGGCACATTTACACTGGGCAGCATTGACCTTGAAATGCCTAAAGCCGACAGTCCTTGCAGTGCTAAGCTTTCGCTTAAATGTGGTGACAGTACTAACAGCTATACCCTGTGGATATTCCCCGAAATCACGGACATTTCCGCAGAATATGTCACCGACTGGGAAACGGCAAAAGAAAAACTCTCAAAGGGCGAAAATGTCCTGTTCATTCCCGACAGCCTCCCCGAGGAAAAATCGGTGGAGGGAACGTACTGCACGGACTTTTGGAATTATCCCATGTTCAAGTCCATATCCGAGTCCATGAACAAGCCTCTGCCCGTGGGCACGCTGGGGATATTGGCGGATAAATGTCACCCCGCACTGTCCGCATTCCCGACCCTTGAATATTCCACGCCCCAGTGGTATGACATTGTGACAAATTCCCGTGCGGCAGTGCTGGACGGCACAGGGCTTGACCCCATAGTCCGTGTTATCGACAACTGCGAAAGGAATCACAGCCTGGGGCTTATTTTTGAAGCGGCTGTGGGCGGCGGAAAGCTGCTTGTCTGCACGGCTGACCTGCACGGTAGCGAAAGTCTCCCCTGCAAATGGCTGCTTAAAAGCCTTTGCGATTATATGGCTTCGGATAAATTCGAGCCCGAAAAAACAGCGGATATTGATACCCTTGACAAAATTTTTAACTGACCGTACCGGGGGCAGGAAATGCGTTTGCCGTACTGCCCCCGGCATAGTATTGCTTTAGAGAGGGCGGCTGTTTTTATGGAAACGATCAAAAATTTTTTGGAAAAAATCATAAATTATACGGAAAAAAACAAAAATGATATTTCGGTCGACCTTTTTTATGGAGTGGTCATTGTACTTTTTGTAAGCCTTGCAGGCATTGGAGCCGGCTATTTCCTTATGTGGAAAGCGTTGTATATGGCTCCCTACTTTGAATTTTGGGATTTGGCGGAAGCTTGGGGAGTGGCGGTAGAATCCGCTTTTGTGGCGCTTGCGGCAGAGGTCGTTCTGATGATTTTTTTTCGGCAAAGGATTTCAGAGCACATGAAGGCCGCAAAAACTCTTGCCATAGTCCAGCTTATTTTGGGAGCGGGTCTGATTCTGATAAACCTGCCTTTTATATTGAACATTTTAATGCCCGGTATATTGGACATCTATATAGATTTCCCGATCCCCGAAACTTTTTTATTTGCGGATATACCTGTGGGGATTTCTTTGTTTATTCCCTCTAAAGTGTTTTGGAATCGGCGGGAGAGCTTTTGAAAAGAAGTGATTGCTCTGTTGTTTTCGAGGAATGCCCTTTTGGCGGCGGACGGATAAAAAATTCATGTTTCCTCTTGCAAACAGGAAAAATATGTGATATACTAAATAGGAAAAGCATTTCACGCAAATATATCTTAAATTTAGGAGAATGAAAAAAATGGCAAAACGATCCGCTAAAATTGCGGCTACTTATTTTATAACAATAATCTGCGCCCTGGGGATAATCGGCGGGGCGGGCTACTATGCCCTGAAAAAGGTCATGAACAGCGAAAGCGAAATGGATAAGCTGAATCCCGAAGCGGAGATAACCCTTGCAAATCCCGAAGGCGAATATGTTCCCGAACAGGGATATGGACAGACGGCGCTGTTTATCTGCGAATATGAGCGCAAGGAATCGTCGGTGTGCTTTGTTATGACCCGATTTGTGCCCTATGAAAACAAGCTGGTGGTCGTTCCCCTCCAGTCGGACATATGCACTGTATCGGGCGGCAAGACCAATACCCTTTACGAATTCTACCGCCTCGGCGGCACAACAGAGGCTGTAAAGGCAGTGGAGGCGGCAACGGGGATAACCGTTGACAAGTATATGAAGTTCACGGGCGAAAGCTTTACGGTATTTTCCGATTATATGGGGAATATCGACTATGAAGTGCCCTATAATCTGGTCTATGAAAATGAGGAAACGGGGGACAGCACCGTTATAAAGGCGGGAGTTCATACCCTGGACAGCTCAATGCTGCGCAAGCTGCTCATATTTCCCGAATACAAGGGCGGCGAGGAATACAGGGCAAAGGTAGTGGGAGCGATAGTGGTTTCCCTGATAAATTCGGGGGCTAAGGGCTACCTTAAAACAGGCATGGAAACTGTATTTACAAGCATTGTCAACAGCGACGTGGAAACCAACATCACAAGGTACGATTACGAGGACCTGGAGCCTGATTTCGGCTATGTGCTGAACAACACAAACGCCCCCGCGCAGCTGGTCATTCCCTCGGGCATCTACAATGAGAACAACTGCTATGTGCTGGACGACAGCTTTCTTGCGGCGCTGCCCAGGTGGTTTGCCATGGAATAAGCAGTGATACGGTAATTTTTGAGGCAGGAGCTTATTTAAAAGTTCCTGCCTCGTTTGCGTTTATGCGCTGCATATTTTATCGTACTTGTAACTCTTCCGAAAAAAGAATTTGTTTAAATGCACAAAAACCCCACCCGACAGATCGTGCCAAACCTCACGGTCGGGAAATCATTATTTAAAAAAGCACAGCGCTCCCTCACTTGACATCCTCCGCAAGTGCCGTCAAATACCCCAAAAGCCTGTTTTTTCGGGCACGGTCAAGGCCTCGGAACATTTCGGTTATCTCCGCCTCCTCCCTGCAAAGAGCGGAAAAGCCTATCCCCCGCTTGTCGTTGGTTCGACCCGCAATATAG
>CAMWLD010000258.1 GCA_947175005.1 uncultured Ruminococcus sp.
GATATGAACTTGTGATATAATGCTTATGGATAATGCATAAAAAAAGACTTTAAAAGGGAGATGAAAGTGTGGAATTTAAGGATTATTTCAAAAATATACCCTGTTTTGAAACGACGCGGCTGAAGTTAACTGCATTTGCGAGAGAGGATATGGAGGAATATTTTGAGATACTCCGGGATAACAGGGTGCAAAAATATCTTGGAGGCGGCGTACCTTTGTTTGATAAAGAGCCGAATATTACAAACTGGCTTAACAATGTGAACGATAGGCTTTTAAAGCGCAGGGTGGTTTTTACCTGGTGCGTTAGGGATAAAACCGACGGGCGAATTTTGGGGCGTATAGATCTGGGAGGATTTGTGAAAAGAGAAATGGCTGAGATCTCCTACCATTATGCTTATGAGGTGCGAGGGCAGGGGATAGCTACAGAGGCTGCAAAGAGGGTCACGGAATTCGGACTGAGTGACCTGGGTCTTTGGCGAATTCAGGGGATTGTTCATATTCAAAATGCGGCCTCAATACGTGTGCTTGAAAAGGTGGGGTATGTTCGGGAGGGGGTACTTCATCATTACCCTTTCGGACGTGAATTTCACGATGTTGTGATGATGGCAAGAGTCAAGGAAAAGCCGCCCGGTTAAAGCAATTCGGGCGGCTTTAAATTTGCGTAATGAACTCTGTATTGGATATGCACGGAATGTTGGCATAAGCCGCAAAAGCCGCAGAAAATGTATGTGTTACGGCAAATGAGACCGCAGTTTGCAACAAATCAAAATCTGAAATACAAAAAGGGATTATACTCGTTATTAACAAGATAGGCAGTGCAGATCAGCAGAATGCCTATTTTTACGGGAATTGCAGCAATCTCCGCAAAGGCGGGACGGCGTTTGACGATTCTTTCGAGAAGCTTTTGCCCCAAGCCTACGGAAATTATCGTGCATACCGCAAGAAGCAGTGCGTTGGAGAGAAGCAGATATTTTACGGTATCGTCAATGAACACGCCCCCTGCGCCGAACATTGCGCCAATGTACCGCACAGCGTCCCCAAGAGTGTCAGTGTCGAAAAGCACCCAGCCGAAAAGCACTAAAATAAACGTCCACAGTGCCGAAAGTGCATGAGGCAGTTTTTCAAGCAGCTTGCCGCCTCCCGCACGCTCGATTATTATGAGAATGCCGAAGTAAAGTCCCCATAGGATAAAATTCCAGCTTGCGCCGTGCCATAAGCCTGTAAGTCCCCAGACAATCAGCAGATTAAGGAAAGTCCGCCACTTGCCCTTGCGGTTGCCGCCCAGGGGGATGTAGACATAGGAGCGGAACCAACTGCCGAGAGTGATATGCCACCTGCGCCAAAATTCGCTGACGGAGCGGGAAATATAGGGGTGGTCGAAATTTTTCGGGAAGTCAAAGCCCATCATTTTGCCAAGACCCATTGCCATATCAGAATAGCCCGAAAAATCGAAATATATCTGGAATGCGAATGCGATTATGCCCAGCCACGCCCCCAGCACTGACAAGGTGGCGAAATTCGCCGCAAATTCCGCCCCCTTTATCTCCGCCCAGATAAGCCCTGCACGGTTGGCAAGGAGAACTTTTTTGGCAAGTCCTTTCACAAAAAGCCCTATCCCCGAACTGATCTTCATAACGTTTACACGCCTTGCCTCCAGTTCCTTTGATACCTCTTCATAGCGGACGATCGGTCCTGCCACGATTTGAGGGAACAGGGAAACATATGACGCAAAATTGAGAAAGGATTTTTGCACCGTGATATTTCTTAAATAAAGATCGATAGTGTATGACATGGACTGAAAAGTGTAGAATGAAATGCCTATGGGCAATTCCACACGCTTTTCGTTAAGTCCCAAGGGCAGCAGCTTATTTAGTCCCTTGTTGACGGCAAGAACGGGATTTTGCAAAGAGCAATGGAATGCGCCATTGATACTGTCAAAAATAAAGTCGCTGTATTTGAAAATCGCCAGCAGTCCCACGTTCATACAAACGGACACAATAAGGCAGATACGCCGCTTTTTTTGGTCGTCGTCGAATTTAGCCATAAGCCGCCCCGCGGTGTAGTCAATGGCAGTGGAAAACAGCATTATAAGGACATAAAAAGGCTCGCCCCAGGCGTAAAATATCAGCCCCGTGAGCAGGACTATCACATTCCTTATTTTTGTATTGCCTGCCGCAAAATGCAGCAATATCACTATTGGCAGGAAGAAGTAGAGGAACGTTAGTTCGGAAAAGACCATTGGAATTGTAGCCCTCCTTTCAGAGGTTAGATGTTAAAGACCTTCACCGAAAAGCTCTGTGCAAATTTTAATAAGCTCCTCGGCAGTAAGAATGGTTCGGAGTATTTCTATAAGTGCGTTGGCAGTCATACGGGAGGGAAGCTCCAGATATTCGCACAGCGCATGCCGCCGCTCGCTGCTGTCGGGTGAGCCGGACAGCCCCAGTTCATACAAAAGCAGTTTATCTATTGCATTTTCGGGGGACTGCGGGTGGGCATTTTCGGAATCGGAATCCGAAAGAACTCCCGACCGTTCAAATGCTTCACGCAAAATTTCCTCGGTCATGCCCTCGACACCCAGCTTGCCCTCCTTGGACGGGTTTGCTTTCCGCCGTTCCTTGCCGAAAATATCGGGGATATAGATATTGGTGATACTGCCCTCGTTCACCGCTCCTTTTATAAAGCTGCGAATGCGGAAGCCTGCGCGGTCGCTGTCGGTAAGAATGATTATCCCTGTGGTTTTTGCATAGTGCCGTATAATTGCCAGCTTGTCCGGGTCGGTAAAAACCCCGAAGCCGTCGGTGCAGATTATCACAGCCTCGATCATTCCCGAAAGCTTGATCTTGTCGTATTTTCCCTCAACGATTATGGCGCGGTTGGTTTTAAGCAAGTTTTCTCAGCCTCCCGGGAGCAAATTATATATCGGCATGAGCAGCTCCGCTAACTGAGCATTTGGGTAATGGATTTTTCCAGAATTATCTCGGGACTGCCTGCGCCGGACTTCATATCAAGGTCGGCTTTGGCAAGTATCTCCATGCACCGCCTTAGCCTTGGCAGAGAAGTTTTCCTTGCCGAGCCGAACGCTTTTTTTATACGGAACTCCACATTTTTTGCATAGCCGAAATCCTTCATAACATCGGCTATCCCCTTGCCATAGTCAATGGCAAGACGGGCACGGTATAGATCGTTCATACTGCCGATGAGGATATACAAAAGATAAATTGGGTCGCTTTGTCCCCCGATAAGGTCGTTGTAAAGCTCCAAAGCAAGGGTCATATTACCCGCTGCCGCAGCGTCTGCCAAGTTATAGCCCTTTGCGTCATTGCTTTCGGGGGTGAGAAGTTCAACGGCATGGGTGTCAATAAGACTGCCGCCCGAGTAAGAGGCAAGCTTGAAAAGCTCCCCCATAATGGCGTTCATATCCCCAAGGCAGCGCTCCCATAGCAGGTCAGCTGCACGCTCGTCAATTGGTGAACCGAGGGTATTTGCCTGTGCGGTGATCTCCTTTATTGCCTCGGCACGGGTCTTTATGGGAATCTCGCAGACTGTGCCGTTTTTGGAGATGATGTCAAGGAGCTTTTTATTTTTGGGAGTGGGGTATTTTTTGCCGCCGCAAATGTCCACACCTGCGGTGTAGAAGATAAGCAAAGTGGTTTCGGGGAGATTGGCGGCAGTGTCCAAAAGCAGCTTCAGACGGGCTTCCGACAGCTTTTCGGTTTCCAGATCCAGATCGCATACAGTAACACACATGACGGGGGCGAACATAGGCAAGCCGTCACATGCGTCCGCCAGCCCCTCCACGTCTAATCCTTTGCCGTCGAATTCGTGGAGGTTGTAGGTCTCGTCTCCCTTGGCAACGACCGAGGAAACGAGCTCTTTTTTATATTTTACCACGTTAAAGGTATCCGTGCCGTAAAGGCAGAACACACCCGAGGCAGATTTTGATTTGATTATACGGCGAAGTTCTTTTTCGTTTACTGCGGGCATATAGTCACCTCCCGGAATTTTATGCATATTTAGCGGTTTACAAGAGCACTCACTCCACTTGGGTTTCCAAAGGGGGGACCCCTTTGGCGGGTCAAGGGCA
>CAMWLD010000259.1 GCA_947175005.1 uncultured Ruminococcus sp.
CCCCCCTCCCCTCTCTTTGGGTTTCCCCCTTTGCACCTTCACTTGCAGTTGCCAGTCAACTCACGCATTTCACAAACAAAATAACATTAATACAAAGCCATAAAAATTTTTTTCTGCATTCAAGACAAGAATAAAAGTGGTTCAGATGATAAACATTATAAAAAACATTCCATTCACTGCCGTTGCTTCATTAATGTAAGTATAACTTACATTTTGATTATACCAAATGTAGATATAAATTACAATTGACAAATTAACCAAAAATGTAGGTTATATCTACCACAAAAAGCAAAAAAAAGAGTATAATGTTAATATAAACTACAGGAGGCGAAATGAATGGATTATAAAAATGAATTTCCGAAGAGACTTGCAGAAGCAAGAAAGGAGGCGGGAAAGACACAGGACGAAATGGCGATATTAATGGATATATCAAGACCGTCTTATACAATGTATGAAACAGGAGCAAGTTATCCAAAGTTTGAAAATCTAATGAAAATAGCTAATATATTGAATATATCCATTGATTATTTAGTGGGTTTAAGTAACAAAAAAAATTAAAGAGACTGTTTTTCGCAGGAGTATGGAATAATATTCTTTCGTGTTTGAAAATAAGACTGAAAAAGGTGCAGATGCTTCATGGAGTATCTGCACCTTTTGTTAACCGTAAATTTCAGTAAAAAGCCTTTAAAATCCCAAAACATAGGCATTTGGAAAAATATTCATAATTTATTTACGTTTATTTGTCAAGGCGATTTGTGCAAAAAACTTGACACATTTTAATTTTTGTAGTAAAATTAAATCAGATATGCTGTTTTGAGTGTACATAAACGGCTTTCCAAAACAGGAAAAATTTTCCTTTAACGGTAATTTTTTCCTTTGACCGAATTTTTGCTTTACTTAATGAATTGCCGATCGTCTTATCATATCAAAAAAATATCGGCAAATACCTTGAAATATATCTTTGATATATGCCGAGGAGATAGAAAATTGTGCAAATTGCTCATAAAAGGATATTAAAAAATGACTGTTGTTGTGAGTATATCCAAAAGTGAAAAATGTTTGCAACAGTTTGAAGAAAAATCTCCACTATATATATGACAGGGCTCAGATGGAGCGAGAAAATATATAGAATCGGTACGATGTCATTATCAATCCGCTTTGCTGCAAAGGCGGGTGCGAGGTGATCAGATTACTATGAGCTTGGATTTTACCGCCTCTGTAAGACGTGCACAGGCGGGAGATGCAGGAGCGTTTGCCGAACTTTATTCCCTTGTTTACAAGGACTTGTACCGTATCGCTCTACTGAACCTGAACAATCAGCACGACGCTTCCGATGTGGTTAGCGACACAGTGCTCGAGGCGTATACCTCTATTAAAAATCTCAGAGAACCGAAAGCCTTTAAAGCGTGGATAACAAAGATCCTTACCGTAAAAATAAAAAACAAGCGGAAGGAATACGCGCAGGTGAACAACTTGCAAAGGGATTTCGATGATGTGGATGAATCCAAACTCGAGGACGTTAAACAGGAGATAAGTTTCGAGGCGTTGGAGGTAATGGAGGGCTTTGCGCAGCTCGAGGAAGAGGAAAAGATCGTGCTGGCACTCAGTGTAGTTTCCGGGTATTCCAGTGAGGAGACAGCTAGAATGCTTGGGACGAACGCAAACACCGTTCGTTCAAAGGCGGCAAGAGCCAAAGCTAAACTGAAAAAACTTATTACTTAGAAAAATTCTGCAAAAGAAAGGAGGTCGGAAGCATGAGCTTTGACAAGAGGCTTAAAGCGGCGATAGAGGATATCGAAGTTCCTCCCGAGCTTTCCCCCGAGCGGATAGAAGAAATGCTTAGAGGGATAACGCCTGTTAATACAGAAACAGATACGGGCAGTGCAAGAGGAACAAAGATAGTTTCCGCAAAGCGTTCAAGATCACAGCGTTCGGTAATTATGCGCACCGTAGCGGCAGCAGCTGCATTTGCTGCACTGGCGGGCGGGTTTGCCGCGTACAATGAGATCAACAGGCGCTCTGAGGAACTGGAAAGCGAGAAAGATTACAGAGCCGTACAGGTTCAGTCATATGACGAGCTTTACGATATATATACAGAGATCTATCTCAACAATTCCAATAAGCCCTCGGTTGCCGAAAACGGCGAAGGTGTGGAGATCATTACCGATGAAACTGCAATCATCGGTGATAATGCCCCTGTTGTTACAGAAGTTGGTCCTGTAGTGCAGGGTGACCCGAAGCCGAATGAGGGTATGTCGGGCGAAGCGTCGGGAAAGACACAGGGCAAGACGCAGGGCAAGATGCCCATTGCGTCGGAAGTGCCTGCGGGTAATACAAATAAAGAAAAACCCGCAAAAACCGTCAGCCGTTCGGATTTTTCCGATGCGGACATTGTGAAGAGCGATGAAACCTCTATTTACTACATATGCGGCGGTACGCTGTACGTGGTGGATAAGGCAAGCATGACGGTAACGTCCGAAATAACGAGCGAGAACCCGCCTTTTGAAATGTACATCAGAGGCAATGCGCTGGTACTGGTGAGCGAGGCTTCCGGCGAAACCGAAAAGAATGCTGCGGCGGAGATATATGATACATCGTCGGGCAGACCTGTGCTTATTCGCACATACAAGCAAAATGGCGCATACACGTCCGCAAGGGTGGACGAGAACGGCTTGCTGTATCTGATGACAGGCTACAGCGATTACAGAGGTGCGGCGCCTTTGGGCGAAAATGCCTCGCTGGAGAGCTTTGTTCCCGCTTACTATGTGGACGGCGAAAAGAAATTTGTGGCGGCTGAGGATATAGCTATCCCTCAGGGCGCTAACAATACAGATTACACGGTTATTTCCTGCGTTGACTGCAACGGGGGAGGAAGCGTTTCGGTAAAGGCTGTGCTGGGAAGCAGCGCAAACTCTTACTGTTCCGCAAATACCCTTTATGTTGCGGGCACGGGAGTTAAGGAC
Organism: uncultured Ruminococcus sp.; assembly: GCA_947175005.1. Lineage (GTDB taxonomy): Bacteria > Bacillota > Clostridia > Oscillospirales > Ruminococcaceae > Huintestinicola. The sequence goes on from CAMWLD010000259.1 coordinate 2,964, forward strand.
GGCAAGGCATACACGGCGGTGACTTCTTTCTCCATTGGAGGAGGGCAGCTGCTTTACAAGGCAAGCACTGTGCTTGACGGTGAGCTTATAAGCAGCGGGTCTATGTCGGAGACGGGCGGAATGTTCCGCATTGCCTGTCGGAGCAGTGATGAAAACGGCGTGACGGCTACAGATATATACACTCTTGACGTGGTTCTTACGGAGGTCATGAGAACAGACCGTTTGCTGCCGGGAACTGCGATCGCAAGCGTTCGATTTGAGGACGGCTTTGCAAGCCTTTATGAGGCAAACTCCGAAGAGCCTGCCATGGTGGTTGACCTTAATCACAGGCAGCCTGTGGACAGTGAAAATGCAAGGACGTTCCTGGCAAGCTATGTGAACCCCTTCGGCGGCGGCATAGTGGGCGTTACGGCCATAGGCGGCGGAGAGAGCAGCAGGTTCTACTCAGCTCTGAAGCTGGAAATGTACGATTCGGATTCGGGAGAATCCATTAGCGAGATCACCTTTGCGGAGGTCATGAATGTAACGACGCCTGCGCTGGAGGACAAGAACGCCATGCTCATTGACGAGAGGGAGCATATAATAGGCGTGCCTGTTTCCGGGCTTACGGAGTTCGGAGTTGTGAACCGTTATTATGTGTTCACTTACGCTCCCGAGACGGGCTTTGTGGAAAAGGGCTGTATCGAGTACAATGACATTGAGGAAAACTTCAAGTTCGAGAGGGCTATGGTTGACGGGGATAACCTTATAATCATAGGCAGCGGCAGGATGGTTTCCGTGCGGCTCTCGGATATGACGGTCATTGATACGGTGGATTTCCCGTCGGACAGGACGCGTGGTGACAGACGGCCGATAGAGAGGAATGAGTCGGAGTTTCCCGAGGTTTTGGGTGAATTTGGATCCGATGTTTCCGGTATAATTGAATGATAGATACGGACTGCGCAGTGCTTCGGCATTGCGCAGTTTTTGAATGACCGGAGGGTATGATGATAGGAAATTATGGTATAAATGCTTATTGTGTTACCGACAGAAAACAGCAAAATTAGACAGATTTAACAAAGAATAGATTTTTTTGAAAAACCCCTTGACAAGGTCGGAAAAAT
>CAMWLD010000260.1 GCA_947175005.1 uncultured Ruminococcus sp.
CAACAGCCCTGCCGTTTTCCCCCTTGATCTTATCATGACAGAAGAGGGCAACGGCTTTCGGGAGAATTTTCCACTCGCAGGTTTCCATGACCCGCTTTTGCAGGATCTCGGGAGTGTCTCCGTTCAGAACCGGGGCTGTTTCCTGGAGAATTATCGGACCGCCGTCGCAGACCTCGGTAACGAAATGCACCGTTGCTCCCGTTACCTTAACGCCTTTTTCGAGAACCGCCTCGTGAACATGAAGCCCATAAAATCCCTTGCCGCAGAATGAGGGAATAAGGGCGGGGTGGACGTTCATCATTTTATTGGGATAGGCTTTGCAAACCGTTTCATCAAGGATAGTCATAAAGCCTGCGTACACCACAAGATCGGCTTTTTCCTCATCGAGCGCCGAAAGCATTGCCTTGCTGTATTCATGAACATCGGCGAAGTCTTTACGCACAAGCACACGGGTCTTTATTCCGTTCTGCTTTGCTCTTTCAAGAGCATATGCGCCCTTCTTTGAGGATATAACGCAGGTGATCTCACCGCCCTTTATCTCGCCTCTTTTTTGAGCGTCGATAAGGGCTTGCAGATTTGTTCCGCCTCCCGAAACCAGTACAACGATATTTTTCATATTCTCCCGCCTTTCATTAATCAAAAAATCCCTTGCCTTCTGCGCCTGTAAGCTCTTTTGCGCCTATGAAGCTGCAAACGGCTGCCGCAATATACAAAATATCTCCTAAAACGGAAAACAGTGTGGAGAACCTAAGCAAAGAGGCAAGCCCCGAAACAAACTCCGAGCCCAAAAAATCTTTCGAGGCAACTGCAAGCACAGCCCCGAAAACAATGCTGACAACAAGGGAAATAATATAAAATATCCCCGCGCCCGCAGCGGTTTTCTTCCTTGCGCCGCCGTATGCCGCCCAGGACATTATCGCTCCGATTATCCCAAAAATATTCAGCGACGGTATCGACCAGACCAGCGCGGCAGACCCAAGCGCCACCGCCGCTTTAAGCTTTCCACTTTTCATGTTATCAGTCCTTTGCAGATAGAAAAATTTCCGGGCATTTCCTTTGCCTGCCCGCTGCCGTTACAGCTTCTTTATGGGGAAATACATATAGCTCTTGCCCGTTCGGGGGTCTGTATGGTCGTGAACAGCGCCTGCAAGTGCTATCCCGTTTTCCTCCATATACCCTATGACCTCGGAAAATGTATTCTCGTTTTCACACTCCGCACGCAGAAATTCATAGCCGGGAATGGTCCATTTTATCCAGCCCTCGGGCGGCTGTGCATTATCCACGCATTCCGCACCTGCAAGATAAAGCCCCTCTTCAAAATTATCCCAAGGCTTAAAGAAGCGGGAAAAATCGGACATAGCTCCCCAGACTCCAACAATATTTCCGTTTTCGTCCTTTTTGGCAAGGTGTTCGATCTCTCCGAAATGGGAATTTGCTTCATTCCAAAGCCGTTCGATAAAGCCCTGCCCGTCCCTTGTGGAACCCTCTTTCCCGATAACGGTAAAGGATTCCTTTTTCACCTTTTCGATCTTCATAAAATATTCTCCGCATTTGAACAGTCAAGGAAACGCCCTCACAAAAGCGTTTCCCCGACAGGCTTTTCATTTTTAACGGATAATAACGCCCTCGCTGCCCTCGGCAAGCTCGCCCATAACATAGGCTTCCTCTCCTGCTGCATTAATGGCGGCAACTGCTTTGTCCGCATCATTCTTATCCACAACAACGACCATGCCCACGCCCATATTAAAGGTGTTGAACATATCTCTTTCGGGTATTTTCCCTGTTTTTTCGATAAGCTCGAAAATGGGAGGGATTCTCAGGGAAGCCCTGTCTATTACGGCGGTTATGCCCTCGGGGAGAGAACGGGGAATGTTCTCGTAAAAGCCGCCGCCCGTAATATGGCTTATTGATTTGACATGAACGTTATCCAGCAGATTCATTATCGCCTTAACGTAAATTCTTGTGGGAGTAAGGAGACATTCGCCGAGAGTCGTGCCAAGGTCGGACTGGTGGCGGGCAAGGTTCTGCTCATTAACGCTGAACACCTTTCTTATAAGTGAAAAGCCGTTGGAATGAACTCCCGATGAACGAATGGCAATTACTGCGTCCCCCGGTTTCTGACAATAGGGGTCGAGTATCTTATCCTTATCCACCACGCCCACGGAAAATCCCGCAAGGTCGTATTCCTCTTCGGGCATAAGACCCGGGTGTTCGGCAGTTTCGCCGCCTATAAGGGCGCAGCCTGCCTGCACACAGCCCTCGGCAACACCCGATACTATCTCCGCTATCTTCTCGGGGATATTCTTGCCGCAGGCGATATAATCCAGGAAAAACTGAGGCTTTGCACCGCAGCAGATTATATCGTTCACGCACATGGCAACGCAGTCAATTCCCACGGTGTTGTGCTTATCCATAATAAAAGCAATTTTTATTTTAGTGCCCACGCCGTCCGTGCCCGAAACAAGGACGGGTTTTTCTATGCCCGTCGTGTCCAGCTCGAACATTCCGCCGAAGCCGCCCAGCCCCGACAGCACGCCGCTTGAAAATGTCCTTGCCACGTGAGCTTTCATAAGCTCTACCGCCTTATAGCCCGCTGTTACGTCAACGCCTGCCTCTTTGTAGCTTTCAGAAAAACTTTTCATAATTGCACACCTTTCAATGATTATTATAATTTATTTTGATAAATGCAGCTCTGCTTTTGTTACAGACCCTTATGTCACACTGTCTGAATAACGTTTTGCATACTCATTAACGATTTTTTCAAGTTCTTCTCCATATTTAAGCGGTTCGAGAAAATCACCGCGTTCCGCACTGTACCAGCCAACAAAAATTCTGTTTGGCTTTGAGTTGACCGAATATTTTCCATTATTCAAATGATACGGAAATCCCGATTTTACTCTGATAGATTCTACTCTCAGCAGATTATAAGCCGAACGGTAACCCCTTCTGTATTCCTCAAGGCATACTTTTTCAATTATATCTTCATTAAGCTCTGCAAGACATGAAACTATGCCAAGCTCTGCGAGCGCTTTTTCAAAATATTCAAAAGCTTCCCTCTGTTCTATACCGGCAGCAATATAGCATAAAGCAGGACCATCATGCCCCAGCTCTATCATATCGGCAGCCCAATCCGGCAGCTCACGCTCGGCGTACATAGGAAAACCGCCTGTTTCCATATTAAAGAGATAATTTCTTAAAATAGTGCCCGTAAGATCGCCTATACGGTTCATATTTTCATCCTCCTTATTATGCGGCAAAAGCCTTATCAGCCGTTTTTCCCGATCTTAAACTCAAACTTATCCTTGGGTATCTCCTTTGGCACGGGGGCGGGATAATTTCCCGTAAAGCAGCCGTCGCAGAAGCTGCAATCGGAATTTTCCGCAAGACGGTTCACCGACTCAACACTCAGATACCCCAGACTGTCCGCGCCTATCATTTGGCAAATTTCGGGAACGGACATTTTACAGGCAATGAGATTTTCCTTGCTGTCTATATCCGTGCCGAAATAGCAGGGATTCATAAAGGGCGGGCAGGAGATACGAACGTGGATTTCCTTTGCCCCCGCTTCCCTGATAAGGTTTACTATCCGCTTGGAGGTAGTGCCTCTGACAATGCTGTCGTCTATCAGCACCACACGCTTATTTTTTACGGTTTCCTTTATAACATTCAGCTTTATTTTAACGGAATTTGTCCGCTGTGCCTGTGAGGGCTGTATAAAAGTTCTGCCCACATAGCGGTTCTTGATAAAGCCCACGCCGTAGGGTATTCCCGAGGCGTTCGCAAACCCTAAGGCGGCGTCAAGTCCGCTGTCGGGAACTCCTATTACAACATCCGCCTCCACAGGGTGCTCTTTCCATAAAAATTCCCCCGCCCGAAGCCTTGCTTTATGAACGCTTGACCCCTCTATCACCGAGTCGGGGCGCGCAAAATAAACATACTCGAAAACGCATAATGACGGCCTCGGAGAAATATGAGTTTATATGAAACGCATTCAGTTTTCGTCTATCCCCAGTATCTCCCCCGGGCGAATATCCCTTATAAACTCCGCACCTATGCTGTCAA
>CAMWLD010000261.1 GCA_947175005.1 uncultured Ruminococcus sp.
GGGCTGTTCATTCCCATTATCGGCGTAGGTCTCGGAGTCGCGGGGATAATCGTGGCTGTGAGGAAAAAGGCAGTTTGCAAGATTTCCGCAGGTATGACGCTTTCGGTGATCGGCACGTTAACTTCCATAGCCAGCTGGATATTCAGCGCAGTTATGATCTACCAGCAAATGGGCGGTATGATGCCCCAGTAAACGGGACATTATCCAAAAGCCGATAAAAAAGGCTTGAACATTTTTGCTTCCTGCCTCCTGCCTCTGACCGGCGTAAAATAATCCTTGCAATTAAAGGAAAAACATGGTATAATAAAAATACATATTCATGTAAATTACAGTAGAGGTGGTCGCTACATTTTGGAAGATATTGAAAAAATCAAAAAAACTTATCTGCCTATGACGGAAACCGCTTTTTATATTCTGCTGGCGCTTACCGAACCCCGCCACGGCTACGGCATTTCAAAATTTGTGAGCGAGCTTACGGGCGGGCGGATAAAGCTCGGCTCGGGCACGATCTACGGCACGCTTACAAAAATGCAGAGGGATAAAATAATCACTGTCTTTGACGACAGCGACAAGCGGATAATATATGAAATAACCGACCTTGGCAGGACGGTGCTGGGCGCCGAGGCAGAGCGTATTTCCCTGCTGCACAGGGACGTGAGCGCTGTTCTGGGCGGGGAAAAATAAGGAGTTTGATAATATGAAACATTCCCTTTCATATTCGGAGGAAACAAGGCTTTACATACTTATGAGCCTTCGCTGTCCCCGCCGCTGTCACGGCATTTCCGATTATATCGAGCAGGCGACGGGCGGACAGGTAAAGCCCGGTGCGGGCACGGTCTACAATGCTGTTTCCCAAATGCGCAGACGGAATATCATAACCGTCTACGACAACAGGGACTGCGGCACGGTATATGAGCTTACAGACCTTGGCCGCAGCATTCTGCACCGGGAGGCAGAGCGGATATCCCGCCTGCACAGCTTTATGGGATTGGAGAATTAAAAAATGGCTACTAAAAAATATATGCCTTTATGGTTTCTTGACGTTATAGCTGCGGAGGAAAAGCTGCAAAAGCTTTCGGCAGAGGGTCTGATCGTCACGGATTTTTCCCCTGTGGGCGGCGCGGTCACGCTGGAGGAGGGGGAGAAAAAGCCTCTGCGCTATAGGATATGTCATGGAAATGCCGCTCCACGTGGGTTGCTTGCCTCTGGCTGGCGGCAGGTATGGGCGGGGAAAAAATACTACATAGCCGCCCACGACGACCCCGATGCCCGGGCAGTCCCCGACTACCGCGGCTGGAAAACCGCAAACAGGCTGACAATGATGATACTGTTCCTCATCTTCTGCTGCACCTTCGGCTTTTTAATGGGCGTAGTGGGCGGCTCGGACGGTGCGGTGCTGGAAAGCTTCCCTCCCTTTTTTACCTCTATGATGATAGTTTGCGGTATCTCGCTTATAGCTATGATCTACTTTTTCACCGTCAACAGGAAGCTGGCGAAATACAATAAAGATCTGAACCTTACGGGCAAGGGTGCGATCAAGACCATTCCAAAGGAAAATTTCATCTACACCCCCGAAGAGGAAAAGCAAATGCTAAAATCGGGGAAGATGATAAAAAAGTCCCCCTTGGGCTGGTTCTACGCTCCCGACGACGCGGAGGAAATGGTGGAAAAAATGGCGGCGGAGGGCTGGCGTTTCTACCGCTTCAATCCCTTTGGCACGACCTTCTACTTTATAAAATCCGACCCCTGCAAGCTGCGTTTCGTGGTGGATTTTCAGAACGAGGCCACCGACGAATATTTCACCGCCGCCGCAGACGACGGCTGGAAGCTGGAGTTCACCTCAGCCATGCGCATGGGTAGCTTTATAGTATGGTCAAAGGAATATGAGGATGAAAAGCCGGAGTTTTACTCGGACACCGGCGACACCGTAAGACGTGCCCGCAGAACAGCTCTGATACTGGGCATTCCCATGGTATTCTTTGCAATATTCTGCGTGGCGTTTATAGTATTTGTTTTTGTGGTGGACGCCGAAGATTTCTATGAGGCTTTATTCCTTGCGGTCCTGTACTTCATCATTGGCATTGAATACTCGGTTTTCGGAGTAAAGGCAATAGGCTATTATTTCAGGATCAAAGAAAAATTCAAGGATAAATTTTAGCGGCGGTGTGCCACTGCTCCCACTCGCTATTTTTGATAGAGGCGTTATGTATTTCGCCGCCCGGTAACTTACAAATACGTTGCCCTGACATAAAGGCATTTTTACAAAACTTTAAATTTAAAAGGAGAGGATCAAGCAATGAACGAACAATTTGGCGATAACCAAGAAACAGGCGCAGTAAACGTGCCCCAATACACCTACAGCCCCGAACCGCAGACCGATGATAACGACCCTGTAATGCTGCGTAGGAAGATACAAAAGGGATACGGCTGGGCAAGCCTTTCTATGATACTTCAGTACATTTTTATCAATGTAGCGGTAATCATATGCAGCGTTGCATATTCCGCCTTCAAGACTACCGAATTTATGGCGGCAAATCCCGGCGCTACTCAAAAGGAACTTATGGAGTTTACTACGGAATTAAGCGGGAATATGATGAGCAATATGCTTTTCCTGCTGGTTGCGACAGTCATTGGCTACCTTATCGGCAATATCGGCTCGACCTTAATTGCAGCAAGCACTGTCAGGGCCTTTAAGGTAAAGGAATTTTTCGGGAAGATCAAGGTAAGCGGGTCAAGCGTGCTCCTCGCTGCACTTGTTATACTGGGACTGCAAGCCCTGTCCATGTTTGCGCAGGCGCTCATATCTAACATTACGGGCTATACGGGCGTGAACGAAGCCACAAGTGAGCTTCTCAGCTTTTCGGATAATATGACCACCAACATACTTTTAGTGGCTTACACCGTTATAATTGCTCCCATTACAGAGGAACTGCTTATGAGAGGATTTATTTTAAACTCCCTCTCCCCCGTGAACAGGAATTTTGGCATAATCGCCTCCTCCCTGCTTTTCGGGCTTATGCACGGCAATTTCAATCAGATATTCAACGGATTTTTACTGGGTCTGCTGCTGGCGTACATTGCAATGAAAAGCGGCTCGATAAAGGCTTCCATTATCTGCCATATGGCGGCAAACTTCAATGCTATGTTCTGCGGGGCATTTTATGAATACTACCTTTTGAACGAAAGAGGCGAGGACGCTGCTTATACAGCGGAAGTAATACACTTTGCGGTGCTTCTCGTATTGGGCATAATCGCAGCGGTACTGCTGCTCAAACGCCACGGCATGGTAACACAAAATGACTGTATTGTGGAAAACTACTCCTTTACCATGGACAAAGCGGAGGAAAAACGGCTCACCTGGCAGCTGCTTCTTTCCCGCCCCAGCTTCTGGATAATCACAGCGATATATCTGTTTACAGCGGTTACGTCAATTACGGCGATAAGCGGCTGATAATATAACAAGGGTGTGTTGATACTAACCGTAAAGTATCAACACACCCGATTTTTTTATTTGATTTATGTTACACGCTGCCCGACATTACATCTCATTTCAGTGTGTGCTTGTTACGGGTTTAAGAGAACCTGTGCGTGAGGTGCTGCGACCGTCTATAAGCTTATTGCGGAAATATATCCCTATGCCTATAGTGACCATTATCACGTTGACCACGTAGAAGAACATTACGTACCAGTGTACGGTCTCATACCAAGGGTTAGGAGCGTTGTTATATATACTCACAAACTTTCCGGTCATGGCGAACTCATAGCCTATCCATATGAACATATAATGCTCAAACGCCGCGAGGCTGTGATTCCCCTCAAATGCCGGGGGACTGGCTTTTGTGTTGCTGTGAATGCGTTGTTGAAATGCGTTGGTTTGTTGGGTGATGTGACTTGCCTGTTATTATGAAATGTGACTTTGTTTATGAAATGCATGACTTTGCAAACGACTGTAAGTTACCGTCCAAAGGGACAACCTCCCAGGGGGGAGAGGGGGCGCTCTGGGTTTGCTGGGGACGTAGGCCGCCCCCCTCTCCCCCCTGCGCGGTTTTCCCTCTGGAC
>CAMWLD010000262.1 GCA_947175005.1 uncultured Ruminococcus sp.
CATTATGTCGGCGTACCGACAACTGCACCGATAGCAGGCAGGTCTCCCGACTCAGAGATCGACGCACACAGCAGCCTTCCCGGTTTTACCCAGTGACAATACGCTTCATAAATGAGCCGTAACGTTTCATAAATGAACCGTGCTGTATGCTCCCTCATCACGGTGACGAGTTCGCACGGGATTTGCACCCGTTTCCCTTTTCACCGAATCTTTTTCGTACAAACGAAAAAATCCGACACCTGTTATCATCTAAAATTGTACAATATTATTTTACCACAACATATTTTTTTTGTCAAGAAAAACAGCACACCAAAAATTGTAAGAAAATAACAAAATATACTGTTTGGCACATTCAAAATATGTGCAATGTCATAAAAATAAATTTATATACTTGAAAAATTTTTCTGCCGTGTTATAATTTTAATGTGGTGTTGTATGCGCATACGCACAAAAATTTAATAGACGAACGGTGCCTTAGCTTGTACAGAGCCGCTTCAGGTTTTGCGCAAGGTCTAAGGGTAAAAGGGAAACAGGTCAAATGCCTGTACGATCTCGTCACTGTGTTTGCTGAGTATACGGCACGTTTCATTGTTGAAACATGGTTCATTAATGAAACGTATTGTCACTGAGTAGAATTGGGAAGGCTTGCCGTATATGTTGACGCATAAGTCAGGAAACCTGCCGTTTGTCGGTACAGAGAACAGGATTTATACAATCCTCAATTCTCAAATCACGAGGTATTGATTGTACGTTTTAAAATTCCGTTTTAGGGCGGGGTTTTGTTTGCTGTACCCTTTTTCCGAGTGATGCTTTCGGGGAAAAGGGTATTTTTATTTTTCGGGCAGTACACATTTTCTGTCGGTAAAATAATGTCAATGCCTCCGAAAAGAATCAGAAATCGGAGGAAATATCTATGAAAAAATTTAAAGCTATGCTGCTTGCATTAACTGTAACGGCTGCTATGACAACGGGCTGTGCAGCCGGTGGCAATGACAGCAATTCAGGCGTTTCCGATACGACTGTTTCTGCGGAAACAACTTCTGCGGCAGATACGGCATCATTGGAAACCGAAAAGACAGATGAAGAAACCGCTGAGGCTACAGAAACCGCAGAACCCGAAAACGAGGGCGAGGACGATGAGGAAAACTACGACACAGGCGACGCAGCACTTGACAATATCAGAAATCAGGACGAGATCGGCGAAAGCGAACTGCTTGTTATCAGCTTCGGCACAAGCTTCAACGACAGCCGCAGACTGACTATCGGCGCTATTGAAAACGACCTTGAAGCAGCTTTTCCCGACTTTTCCGTAAGGCGGGGATTTACCGCAAATATTGTTATCGACCATGTTGAAAGACGGGACGGAATACATATTGACGATATTAACGAGGCTCTTGACAGGGCTGCAAACAACGGCGTTAAAACCCTTGTTATCCAGCCTACTCACCTGATGAACGGAATCGAGTATGAGGAAATAGTGGGTAAGGTTGCAAATTATTCTGACGCTTTTGAAAAGGTTGTTTTCGGCGAACCGCTTCTTACAAGCGACGACGACTTCAAAAGAGTGGAAAAAGCAATTACCGAATGGACAGCCGAATATGACGACGGCGAAACCGCTGTTGTATTTATGGGACATGGTACGGAACATGAAGCAAACGGCGTTTATCCCAAATTACAGGATATGCTGACTTCCGACGGCTACAGCAACTATTTTATAGGTACGGTTGAAGCCGCTCCTACTCTTGACGATGTTCTTGCAGCTGTAAAAAACGGCGGTTACAAGCGGGTCATTCTTGAGCCGCTTATGGTAGTTTCGGGCGACCACGCCAACAACGATATGGCAGGAAGCGATGAGGACTCGTGGAAAACTGCTTTTGAAAACGAGGGATATGAAGTAGTATGCCTGCTTCGTGGTTTGGGCGAAAATGAAGAGATAAGACAAATATACGTCGACCATGCACAGGCTGCAATAAATTCAATAACGGAATAAAAATACAGGCGGCATAATGCGGTTTTTAACATTTATGCCGCCTTTTAAAAAGGTTGAGATATATAATGAAAAGAAATATTTTTTTAACTGCAATGCTGTTATGTGTTTTTGCCGCTGCATTCTCCGGCTGCTCGGAGAATAATACCGCATCCGAAAATCCTTTTGCCGAAACTGTTTCGGAAATGTCTAATACTGTCCCGGAAACAAATTCGGAAGCAGTGAATAAGGTTGCGGGCGGAGATGAAACTGCTCCCGTCGAAACTGTTGACACATCAAACCTTACACCGATTTACGCTACGGATATAAAGGACGGAACATATACCATTGATGTACAGTCAAGCTCGACAATGTTTAAAATTACGGAATGCGAGCTTACCGTATCGGAGGGTAAAATGACCGCCGTTATGACAATGGGCGGCAAGGGTTATCTTCACATTTTTATGGGGAAGGGCGAAAATGCGGAGGAAAGCGGATATATTCCGTTTAAGGAAAACGATAACGGCGAGCATACTTACACCGTTCCCGTTGAAGCGTTGGATATGGAAATAGAGTGCGCCGCTTACAGCAAAAATAAAGAGCAATGGTACGACCGTATTTTGATTTTCCGCAGCGACAGTCTGCCCACAAGCGCATTTGCAGACGGAGTGATTGTAACTGTCGAAGCTCTCGGACTTGCCGACGGCGAGTATACCGCCCAGGTAACTCTGGAGGGCGGCTCGGGACGTGCAAAAATACAGTCCCCCGCCAAGCTGACGGTAGAGAACGGAAACGCTTTTGCCGAAATAATCTGGGGCAGTTCAAACTACGATTATATGACTGTAAACGGCGAACGCTTTGATATGATAAATACGGAGGGGAATTCAGCGTTTAAAATCCCTGTCGCAGGCTTTGACTGTAAAATGCCCGTAACTGCCGATACCACCGCAATGAGTACGCCCTACGAAATTGAATATACGCTGTATTTTAATTCGTCAACGATAAAGCAAGAATGAAATAGTCGGAGAAATATTTAAAAAATGAAACGTGTTATTTTCCTTAGTATTATAATATTTTCGGCATTTGTACTTTCCTCCTGCAAGTCGGAGAAAAACAGTATTTCTCTTGAAAATGCACCGGCGGGCAGTATGGATTTGCAGTATGCCGAGGAATTTTCCGTTGATTATTACAGCAACGGATTTTCCGTTATTACCATAGGCGGGACGGATAAATTTTTGCTTGTGCCGCAGGACAAAGATATTCCCGAAGATGTTCCCGCAGGTATGACAGTAATAAAGCAGCCTGTGGAAAATATTTATCTTGCCGCGTCCTCCGCTATGGATCTATTTGACGGAATAAATTCTCTTGACAGCATACGCGCGTCCTCAACAAAGGAAAAAGACTGGTCGCTGCCCCGCATAAAATCGGCTATGGAAAACGGACAGATACTTTATGCGGGAAAATATTCCGCACCCGATTATGAGCTTATACTGTCGGAAAAATGCGGCCTTGCAATTCAATCAACAATGATATACCATAAACCCGAGGTCAAGGAAGTGCTTGAAAATCAAGGCATACCCGTAATGGTAGAGCGTTCAAGCTATGAAGCTCACCCGCTTGGGCGAATGGAATGGATAAAGCTGTACGGTCTGCTGGTGGGAAAAGAAAAAGAGGCGGAGGATTTCTTTAATGAAAAAATCGGACTTCTTGAAAGTATTGTTACCGACGAAGCAACAGGAAAAACGACAGCATTTTTCTATATAGGTTCAAACGGAAATGTAAACGTGCGTAAATCGGGAGATTATATTTCAAAAAGTATTGAGCTTGCGGGAGGACAGTATGCGTTTTCGGCAGAGGACTTAAAAATCGACGACAACGACCTGTCAACAATGAATATTCAGTTTGAAACATTTTATGCGGTTGCAAAGGACGCGGATTTTCTGATTTATAACAGCACTGTTGACGGCGGTATTTCCGACGTCGGGCAGCTTATTGAAAAAAATTCGCTGCTTGCGGATTTTAAGGCTGTGCAGAACGGAACCGTATGGTGTACCGAAAAGAAGATGTTT
>CAMWLD010000263.1 GCA_947175005.1 uncultured Ruminococcus sp.
TTGGAAACCCAAGTGGTGTGAGTGCGCTTGTATACCTTTTCAACACAGCTGCCGTTTACTTTACAGCGGAGAGCAGTTCCTCGGTCTTATTTGTCTTTTCCCAAGCAACGCCCAAGTCCTCTCTGCCCATATGCCCGTAAGCGGCAAGCTGTCTGTACTGGGGCTTTCTAAGCTCAAGAGACTTGATTATAGCCGCAGGCCGCAGGTCAAACACCTTTGAAACCGCCTCCGACAGCTTCTCATCGCTTACCTTGCCCGTGCCGAAGCTGTCCACCATTACCGAAACAGGGTTCGCAACGCCGATAGCATAGGCGATCTCCACCTCGCACTTATCCGCAAGCCCTGCCGCAACTATATTCTTCGCGACCCACCTTGCCGCATATGCCGCGCTTCTGTCGACCTTTGTGGGGTCTTTGCCCGAAAATGCTCCGCCGCCGTGGCGTGCATATCCGCCGTATGTATCAACAATTATCTTACGTCCCGTAAGACCGCTGTCTCCCTGCGGGCCGCCGATAACGAAACGTCCCGTGGGATTTACAAAATATTTCGTGTCCACCAGCAGATCTTCGGGAATAACGGGCTTTATAACCTTTTCGATAATGTCCTCTCTTATCTTCTCCAGCGAAACCTCCGCCGCGTGCTGTGTGGAAACCACCACCGTGTCCACTCTTATAGGCTTGCCGTCCTCGTACTCCACCGTCACCTGTGTCTTTCCGTCGGGGCGCAGATAGGGCAGCTTGCCCGTCTTTCTCACCTCCGCCAGCTTCTTCGCCAGCTTGTGGGCAAGGGAAATAGGCAGGGGCATAAGCTCGGGTGTCTCGTTGCAGGCAAAGCCGAACATCATTCCCTGATCTCCTGCGCCCGTGTCGTCCTCACCCTCGCCTCTTGTTTCCAGCGCGTCGTCAACGCCCATAGCAATGTCGGGGGACTGCTCGTCAATTGATGTGGTAACAGCGCAGGTATGCCCGTCAAATCCGTATTTTGCACGGTCGTAGCCAATGTCAATGACCACCTGTCTTACTATCTTGGGAATATCCACATAGCACTGTGTGGATATCTCTCCCATGCACATTACAAAGCCCGTGTTTGTGCAGGTCTCGCAAGCCACGCGCCCCATTGGGTCTTGAGCCAGAATTGCGTCAAGCACCGCGTCGGAGACCTGATCGCAGATCTTGTCGGGGTGTCCCTCTGTTACCGATTCGGACGTAAAAAGATACTTTGCCATTTTTCATTTTCCTTTCCTTATATCGGGTAACGGTTTTTTCATTGCCGCCCCTGATTAATATAACCAGCCGAATTACGCCGCTGCCGCAAGCATTATAACGCCCGTGACCTTGTGCATTGCTGCATTACCGCATGATATTGATTTGCCGCTGTTTGCCGCAAATCACACCTATACTCTCACAGCAATTATTCCTGCACGGCAATTTTTCCTGCCTCTTGCCTCTGTTCGCAGCTACGCAAAAAGGACGCCCGGGAAAATCCCGAACGCCCTGTCAATCGCTGCTTAAAGGTTTTCATGCCCTTTCGTTCATACGAAAGAACATCTCCTCATCTCTCGGAAAAAATCCGCAGGAATTGGCACCTTTTTAGTATGAAACTTCCCCTCGGGGAAATTCCCATAACAATAGGTTGCCGGGCTTCACAGGTCCAGTACCTCCGCCGCTCTTGATAAGGCTGATAATATTGAATTTTATTACAGACATTATACCACACTTTTCGCTGTATGTCAATAGGTAAACGTAAAATTTTTTATGAACAGGCAAAAACTATACAGCCCCGGGAAACTACAAATAACACCGTCAGATTTTTCTCCATACAGCAAAAAGAGCGCAGTATGCATGATCGCTGTCGTTATATTCGTCCATAAGCCTCTGCTGTATGTCCTTAGCCCTGCAATAATCCGAAATAAGACCGAATTTATTCAGGTCGCCCTTCGTAAACACCTTTTCAAATCCAAACCCGCAGTTCAGCAATGCGCTTATCAGGTGTATGTCCGCCAGATCAAAGCCGCAGAATTCAAAATCCGTAAGACCCGCTTCTATTTCCGGAACAGCCTTGTCGTCTATATCGCCGTTTTCATCAAGCAGGCAGTAAACGCATAGTATCTGCTTGTCCGGGGCTATCACCGTATCCCGAACTTGCTCCTTTTCCAATAATTCTTTCCCGTAAAAAAGGCTTGAATCCACCGAAACGATCTCATTAAAATACCAATATTCCTCGAATTTATAATCTTTCGTTATAAATCTTTCGCATAAATAAAACTGAGGATTTTTCTGATCGCCGTATAAACAGTAAACCGACTCGCTGTCATAGCTTGTTTGGGTCATATTCCAAATGCCATGGCTCATAAAAAGCTCTCCCAATTGATTATTTTGATTACAGCACTGTCAATGCGGCTTCAAAATTGCCGTTATCGGCAAACTTTTCTATCCCTCACATTTCTCAAAAGCAGGGGAGATCATTCCCCCGCAGCCTCCCCGTTATCGCCGCCGTCCTCGTCGTTTTCGGATTCGTCCCCGCTTTCGTCATTTTCTGACTCGTCTCCGGTATCATCCTCATTTTCCGAAACATCGTCGTCCGAAATATCGGAAATATCTGCTGCTGTTTCGGAAACGTCCGCCATAGCAGGCTCGGAATCGCCGTCCTCTTCCTCGTCTTTCTCCGAAAGCTTTTCACCCAATACCCCGATCATGTCCTTGACCTCTTCAATGGTCTTGAAAATGGGATATTCAATGGAGAAATATGTGTAGCTCCAGCTGCCGTCGTCAATATCGTAAAGCAGCTGACCGTTTTCCTCTTTAAGAGCGTCATTCTCATCAAAGAAAACCTCGCCGTTGATTATCATCTTGCTGCCGCTCCACTGGCACTCCAGCTCGCAGGGGTTGGGGGACTGCTTGACCAAATGCTTTATGGTGCTGTTGAGCTTGATAAAGCCCTTGTCCACGTCCAGCGTATTCGGCTGCACGTACACGCATTTTTTCCCCGTTGACTTATTCTGCACGTCCAGCACATAATACCTGAACGCCCCCGAGGGAGAAACGCCCCTTTCAATAAGCGTGTCCGTCGTAGTTACCCTGAACACGTTCATTATCAGGAAAAATGCAATGCCCCCCAAAATGTACATCAGCAGGAAGATAGTGCCGAAAATAGTCTTTGCGGTCTCGTTCATATGGCAGCAGAAGAAGCCGAAAAGGGTAAGTATCGCCCCGGGCACCAGCAGCGGCCAGTTGCCCCAGTCCAGCAGCAGCAGCGGGAAAAACAGCACCATATCCGCCATTGCCAGTATGCACGTAAAGGGCGACCGCCTTGTGTAGAATATCAGCAGTCCCATGACCACGCAGAAAACCGACCCTATAATGGCAAATTCCTTTCGGTTAGTGTACTCGATGTCATAGAAAAAGACTATGTAATCGAAATACAGCAGCACCGCCGCATAGGCGACCCCCAAAAGGCTTACGACCATGCGGAACCATTTATTTGTCAATACATTCATTACTTTGTTCAAATTTTACACCACCTGTTAAGGCATTTTTTAATATTCTTATTTTATATGATACACTATATTCGGAAAAAAATCAAGAACAATTTAATGTCAAGTTGGTTACAATATAGATTTGATTTGTAACATTTTGCCATTTTTATTCGTCAATCTGACGAAATTTAATATATTGGTGATTTATTATCAACAAACTATTATTAAATACCCGCTGCCGCCTTTTAACGCCCCCAAAAATTCCGCCCCCCAAAACACAGCAAAGCGCACACGCCTCACCCCCATGATACGAGTGAATCGTGTGCGTCAACAAACATACCGTTTTTGGTATAGGCTTCTTCCGCCGCCATAGTCATTCGTGTCCGCAAAGGAAAAGCCGCCCCATAGCCGCCTGTAAATTTTCAAAGCTGTTTAAGACGGCTCCCTTGTCAACGCCTCAAGGCTTTCGCAAATATCGGGAATATCCGTCAGCAGACCGTTTTTCTTTGCCTCCTCAAACC
>CAMWLD010000264.1 GCA_947175005.1 uncultured Ruminococcus sp.
ATATTATAGCACTTTTTTTATTGACATTTCACCAAATAAATGTTAAAATTTATATAAGGCAGAAAATCTGCTTTTGAGAAATAAAAATTTGGAAAGGCGATCCTTTCCCAAAGATTTCGTAAGAAGTCTTGCAAAATTTTTAAGGAGGAAAACAAGATGACAAGAGTAAAATCAAATGTCAAGGCGGCAGTTTCGATTCTGCTGGCTCTGCTCATGGCGCTTGCACTTATAAGCATACCCGCAGCAGATGCCTCGGCTGCCACACTTAACAGAACAAGCTATACGCTTACCAAGGGCTATTCCACCACCCTTTCCGTTTCGGGCACAAGCTCGAAGGTAACATGGTCCAGCTCGGACAGCAGTGTTGCTACCGTTTCAAGTGCGGGCAAGGTAGTAGGCAAGGCAGTGGGAAGCGCAAACATTTATGCCGATGTTGACGGCTCAAGGCTCACCTGCGCTATTAAAGTCGTAGGCGGCAAGCTTTCCCTCAGCTCAAAGAACGTTACAATTGACGAAGGCTCTTACAAATATGTAACGGTAAGAGCAAAGGGTTCTCACGGGCTGAAGGCCTCTTCCAGTGACACAAGCATTGTTTCCGGAAGCTGGGTAAAGCCCTGGAAGGATGACGATATCCGCTTGAAGCTTACAGGCAAAAAGGCAGGTAATGCAACTGTAAAGGTTATCCTTACCAAGTACCCGGATGTAAACGTGACTATCAATGTTACGGTAAAATCCACAGCAAAGTCCATCATTGAGGTAAGTCAGACCTCCCTGTCCACCAAGCTTGACACTCCTGTGTCCCTTACGGTTTACAGCGACAGGAACAATTCTCTTAACTATTCATTCTCTGACTCTACCGTGGCAAAGGTACAGGAGGGCACATGGAATAACCTCTACTGCACTCTTACCATTACAGGCCTCAAGACAGGCTCTACAAACCTTGTGATCACTCATAAGGACGACCCTTCTGTAAAGAAGACCATTCCCATAACAATTTCCGGCTCTGCTTATTACATGGTTTCCGATGTTGTTATGAACAAGATGGCTTACAACGATCAGATCTATCAGTGGATAGACAAGAAGACCAACAGATATAAGTATATGCTTCTGCCCTATGGCTATGATATGGCTAAGGTAAACACCGCCATTGCCAAGGATGCTAATACTTATGAGTATTACACAGTTTATGAGGAATCTCCCGCAGCAAAGGTTGCTTCCACCGACAAGATTGAGAACTTCAAGGCTATTGTAAATAACACAGAGGTAACAAGATATATCCTTGTTCCTGCAAACTATGATGCACCTTCCCTCAACACTACTGTAGCATCTTATACAAAGCAGTTCCAGTACTGGACTGTTTACAATGTTGATCCCTCTTCCGGCAGATACCGTCCCGACGATCAGGTTCAGTCCTGGATCTCTACCGTAAACTACAGATCCCAGACCAGATACATTCTTCTTCCTGCAAACTATGACACTGCAAGACTTGAAAGAATTATCGCAGCCGATTCCGGTTCTGCTTCGGGAGGCTATTATGCAGCTTCTATCACACAGCCTGCTCAGAAGGCAAGCACCGATAAGATTCTTAGCTTCAACACTATTGTAAATAACGCTTATGTTACTTATTATGTTCTTGTTCCCGAGAATTACGACGAGGCAAGATACAATGATGTAGTGGCAGCTTATACCGGTATGTATGATTACTATGCTATTTACAATACCCAGCCTACAAAGAGAACATCTCTTGATTATATTGACAGCTGGACAAAGGTAGTTGACTCCAAGGCAACAACAAGATATATCCTTCTCCCCAACG
This sequence comes from uncultured Ruminococcus sp., assembly GCA_947175005.1. Lineage (GTDB taxonomy): Bacteria > Bacillota > Clostridia > Oscillospirales > Ruminococcaceae > Huintestinicola. The sequence continues at coordinate 1,817 of CAMWLD010000264.1, forward strand.
GCTACGATTCCGTATACGTTACAGAGCTCAAGAACAAGGATCTTGCGACACAGACCTCCAACTACTACACTATCACCACTGTTGAACCCACAAAAATTCAGCCTACAGACACTGTGGAAAGATGGTACAATCCTACTACAAAGACATTAAAGTATATGCTCGTTCCAGCAAATCCCAATATTGTTAAGAAGAACGATGCTGTCGTGAAGGATACCGGCGTTTACGAGTATTACACCATGTACTCCACTCAGCCTACCAAAAAGGTTGACACGGATATCGTTTATCCGACAAATCATTTGACCTATGGTACTGTTTATTTGCTGCTGCCTCAGAACTATGAGCAGGATAAGATCAATCTCGGTCTCCAAGGCATCAGTGTATCGCAGATCGGCTGATAAGTTTCGGGAAGTTTCCCGTAACAAAAGATAAAGATAACAACAAAACGGAAAAAGATAAATAAAAACAGCGTCCCTCGGGTTCTCCTGCCCGGGGGACGTTTTAATTAAATATGTTTATCGATAGATTATCAACAGTGTCAAAAATCTTAAATTGAGATTAGAGCAGGGGAGTCTGATACCGGTTTCTCAATCGGTTGAGAGAAAAATGCTTGTCTATTTTTCATAACTGGGAAGAACTATACGCAGCTTGAACCATTTATCGGTAACGTCGTAATCGAGAACAGCATTATTTTTCTGTGCAAACGCCGCAATGCTTCGGGTACCTATGCCGTGACCGCTTTCTTTTGAGGTGGGCAGCCCCTCCTCGTCAAATGACACCTCTCCCGTGTAATTATTGGCGATCTCTACTATATATTGTTTTGATTCCGTTGTTCTGATATGCAGTCTCCTTTCATTTCCCGAAACCTTTTCGCAGGCGTTCACGGCATTTTCAAGAGCGTTTGCGACGGCTGCGGTGAAATCTATTATATCAATGTTTATATTTTCGGGCATTGCAAATTGCACCTCGGCGGTGATCCCTTTGCTTTCCGCCCGTTCGATATAATACGCCAAAATAGCGTTTGCGGTGGAATTGGAGCAGTAAATCTCTTTTTTTGCGTCGTCGAGCTTTTGCCCGATGGAGCCTAAATATTCCAAAGCTCCCGCATTATCTCCCGCAGTAAGCATATCCGAAACAACGATCAGATTATACCGCATATTATGACGGATTATCCTGATTTGCTCCTCCGTTGAGTTTATCGCTTCCAGCTGCTTCTGAAAGGATTCGCTTTGAGCTGTAAGTATGTTGTTGGTATATTCGGAAAGCTGCAAATTATACTGGCTTATAAGGCTGTGAAAAATTATAACGTAAATAAGCAGCATTACGACAGTAAGAGAATAAATATAAATGGTATTCGGGATCGATCTTGTGTAATGCACGGGGTATGTGCCGATAAGAAAAAACAGTACAGTAAAGCATATGGGCACAAATGTCAGCAGCCGCCAGCTTTTGTCGGGGATATAATCAAGCAGGGCAAATTTCTTCCTAAGAAACTTATATTCGGCAAAAATGCACAGAGAATAGCAGAAGACCCTTATAAACAGATCCATAGCCTTCCCTCCGCCCAGCAGCGTAACGGCTATCGTTTGAGACATGGCGAGAACTACCGAAATACTGAGCTGCATAGTATAGCTGAATATGGCTTGCCACGGCGAATAGGTGGACATAAAATAAAGAATGACCATTGCGGGCACGGATATCATCGGTATGCAAAGCCTGAGCGTAGTGACAATTCCGAAAAGCTTCATTGAGAAAAAGGTAAAAATACCAGTCCATAAGATATATCCCGCAAATGCAGCAATTATTTTTTTCAGGGTATATTTTATTTTCATACAGGACGACATCATACCCAAAGTGCCGATAACAACTACCAATGATTTTACCATATAATAAGCAATATCGTTTTCAAATGTCGTCACTGCGGCTCGCCTCCGTTCAACTCATAGTCTATGTATTTTTTCCTCGCATCCGCATATTTTCGTGTGACCGTAAGAACAGTCCCGTTGGAGAGGATAAAGCCGTTTGAATTCACTGTTTTTATATGTCTCATATTGACGAGATAGCTTGCGGAGGTTTTTATAAAAGACCCGTTTTTAATAAATTCCACGATCATGCTGTCAAAGGTTTCCCTGAAATAAACGCTTTCAACGGTCTTTCCGTCCGCAAGGCGGTATATCATT
>CAMWLD010000265.1 GCA_947175005.1 uncultured Ruminococcus sp.
AAATGCTACTGCGGAACGGTGAACAGCGGAAATTTCTGCTCTAATTGCTGCAAGCCTAAGTCCGACAAGTGGTTTTGCAGTGAATGCGGCAAGGAAAACGACGGCAATTTCTGCTCGGGCTGCGGAAAAAAAAGAGATTAGAGGTTAGAGAAACGGAAACAGCTGTCATACTGCGGCAAGTCTGTGTCCCACAAGCGGATTTGCGGCAGCGGTTTAAAAATATTGCGTTACATTAAATGACAGGCGGGGTCAATATTTTCCTGCCTCTTGCATCTAAATTTCCTGCTTCCGAAAGGGGTCTGTTCCTATGTCAGATCGCAAAAACCGCGAGAATCGCACGGTCACATTAAAATGCCCCGGCTGCGGGGGCGAGCTTATATGGAATGCCGAGGCGGCTTTGTTTTATTGCAGCTGGTGCGGCTCGGACTACACCGAGGGCGAAACATCGGCTTTTGCCGAACCTTCGGGGGAGGATTCGCGGGAGAATGACAAAGCGGGAGAAGACACAGGCAAATACACAAGCGACGCGGATTACTACGTTTGCGGCAGCTGCGGGGCGGAAATTATCTGCGGGCCGAACACAGCCGCTTTATTCTGCTGCTACTGCAACAACCCTGTGGCGCTCAAAGGGCGGCTGGAGGGAGATTACCGCCCGGATATGATTATTCCCTTTCAGGTGAGCAGGCGGCAGGCGGAGGCCATATTCCGTGCCCAGTGCATTAAGCGGCATTTTTTGCCGAGAGATTTTTTAAGTGACAGCACGCTGGAAAAAATGACTGGTCTGTATGTGCCCTTTTGGCTCTGCGACTGCGACACGGACGCTTATATAATCGCCGACGCCACGGAAGTAGTTCACAAGGTCGATAAAAAAAAGTCTGTGTTAATTACAAGGACGTATAACATTGACAGGGCGGCAAGGTTCAAATATATGGGCATTCCCGCCGACAGCTCGGCGAGGATATCCGATGAGCTGATGGACGCTATTGAGCCGTATGATTACAGGTTTTTCCGTGAGTTTGAGAAGATATTTTTATCGGGATATTTCTGCGAAAGATATGATGTTGACAAGAGACAGGTATTCCCGAGGGTGAAAAAACGGGTGGAAGAGGGGGCAGGCGAAATGCTCCTGGCGGAATTCCGCCAATATGACAGCGTAAAAATAAAGAGCCAGAAAACTCGGATATACAACAGTCATTGGCGATATGTGCTGCTGCCGGTTTGGTTTATGACCTACACTCATCACGGCAAGAGGTATTCTTTTGCCATGAACGGGCAGACGGGGAAATTTGCGGGGGAGTTTCCCGTGTCATGGTTTAAGATGATACTTTGCGGGACGGCGGTGGCGATAGCTGTGGGGGTGGCTTGTTATCTGGGGGCGCTGTAGATTTGCGGGTCGGTTTTCCATACTGTGTGTACTGCGGAGTTTTTCATTTGATTTTTTCGTTGGCGGATAAAGTATTAAATCGACAGTTTTATAAGCGGTCAATATTTTGCGTCTGCGTTGAGGTATGAGATTATGAATGTTTTGGCGGCGGTTTTTTTTAGCGCTCTTATGCTCCTTGGGGGACATTTGCGCGCTGCGGTAACTCCCGGAAATTCGGGTGCTCTTGAAGCTCTTACCGTATTATCGGGATCGGTCGAATTATGTGAAGAGGGCAATTTGACATATTTGGCGAACAGTGCGGATTTGTATGTATCGGATAGCTTTACAGACGGTTCGGGACTTATGACGCTTACGGAAAAGAAAGAGCCGGAGCCGAGGATTTATCTGGAGGACAGAGGGGGACTGTTCACAAAGGATGAGCAGGAGGCTGTAAAGCGCGAGCTGGAGGAATTTTCACGGGAAACGGGCTGGTGCGTGGGGATATGCACGGGGAAAAAATTTGTACAAAGCGAGGAAATTTACTGGAGCGTTTTCAGGGAGGACAGCGGGGTCATGCTGTTCATCAATAAGAAATACGCAAAGCTTGAGGTTGTGGGAGAAGCGGCGGAGTTTGTGAACGGGGAGAGGGCGGAAAATATTGTGCGGCTGACGGAGAGAAGTCTGCGGCATGAAAAATACCGCAAGATACCGTCACAGTTCGGAAAGCGGCTTATTTCCTACCGCCTGAAGGGCAGAGGGAGCTTTGACCTGTATCCGCCTGCGTTTATTATTGCGCTGATCTTCGGTATGGCGGCGGGGTTCGGTACTGCTTTCTTTATAAGCCGAAAATATTCCGTTTCCGAGCCGCCTATTGTGAACAATTACCTTGATGTGCGCAGCATTGAGATGTACCGCAAGGAGGACACCCTTTTATCGGTTCATTCGGTAGAGATGTAAAAACAATGTCGGGGGCGAGGGGCGTTCGGGAGGCGTTAGTCGGCATGGTGAGGGCTTTTGGATATATAGACATAACGAGCGGCTGTCCTGTCAGGGCAGCCGCTGTTTTTTATGCATTTCCCGAAAAGGTTTCCTCTGTGAACACATCTGCCGGATAATCATATTTGACCCATTTTGCGCTGTAGGTAAGGGCGTCGCTGTTATAGTCATAGGTATAGCCAAAGTTTTTCCAATAATGTCTGCCGAAATTCCGCTCATGGGTGGTCGCTCGTTCAAATGCAGTAACACGGTCGCTTAGCTTTTGGGCGAGGGCAGGGTCAAAGACTGTTTCCTCCGAAAGGTCGGTATGATAGATAGAAACCTTTTTCTCACCCGGGGCAAGGGTGAAATAATATTTGTAATTTGTCATGATGTCGTTTATGCAGTAGTTGGCGGACACTGTGGCAATGTCGGCAGTGCCATTATTGGCAATGCCATTATTGACAATGGTTACTGTAAGTGCATAGTCGTCAAGGTTAAAGCTGCTGTGCTTTTTCTGCATGGTGACAAAAATGCTGCCGAGGTTTTTGCCGATGTCGAGGCAGGTTATTTTACCGCTGTTTTCTATAGCCCCTGCGGCGGTGGATTCGAGAGTGCCCGAGAGGATATTAAGTGTGCCGCTTGGGCCGATCTTTATTGTGCCGCAGTTTATAATGCTGCCGCCGTCTATGGTAACGGTGCCGTTGTCAATTTCAAGAACGCCTCCCCGTTCGACAAATATCTCTCCTTTGATAACGGCGTTTGCGCCCTCGGTAACAGACAAAATGCTGCTGCCCTCGGGCAGAGGCTCTATCCTTATTTTCTGACCGGGGATAACGGTAAAATCCTTGTCTGCGTTGGTCTGCTGCCATACTTCTATACGTTCGTGGGTGGTGAGGGTATTGTCCGCAGTATAGTAAAATTCCGAGAACTGCGGATATAGGGGTACATAGGCTTTTGCTGTGACAGACAGACCGGCTGCGGTGATCGTCAGGGCTGCTGCGAGGGATAAAAGGGTTTTGAAGGTTTTCATAAATATTATCATTCCTTTCAGTGGTTTTGGGTTTCCGGGTTTTGCAGGAAAACCGGGTGTGTATACTTATTAAACAAGTGGAAGAGGTAATATTTTTCGGGAATTCTGTAAATATATTGTGAATTTTTTAAGTGGATTTATGGCGGCGCAATTTTTATGAGGTGGGAATTTAAAGGAAAATTTTATCGGCGGTTTATTAAAATCTCATTAAAAAATTGCCTTGGAAATTAGAGTTGCATTAAAAATCCTCGGGGTCGGTTGAATTTTTTGGGAAATATGTTATAATTATAGGGTGAGATGCAATGCCTTACCTATAATATTTTTTGAGAAAACGGAAAAAATCCGAAAGGAAAAAATTATGAAGATACTTAAACGAATGGGGAAAATTATGCTGATTATTATTGCTTTTTTGGCGGCGGCGCTTTTGGTCTGCTATATAAATCACCGTGTGCGCCTTGCGAAGGGGGCGGAGAGGTTTACTGCGATCGGCACTTTAGTCAATGTGAACGGACATAATATGAACGTTTACACCGAGGGGGAGGGAGATGTTACGGTTGTGTTTATGTCGGGGGGCGGCACTTGTTCT
>CAMWLD010000266.1 GCA_947175005.1 uncultured Ruminococcus sp.
TCATATATCTTATCATCCAATTCCATAGCTTTAAAACTCCTTTTTATTATTTACACCAACAGCTTTGCCCCGAAAACCGAAGCAAAGCTGTATAAGTCAGGCCTCAAGCCTCATATCCTTTTCATAATCCGCACCGGGAAACGCCAGCTTTTCAAACTCTTCCAGGCAAACAGGCCTCGAGTAGAAGAACCCCTGCGCCACATCACAGCCGCAAAGCTCCAAAAATTCTGCCTGTTCACGGGTCTCAACGCCCTCCGCCACCATATCAAGCCCTATGTCCTTAGACATGGAAATGGTATGGGAAATTATCTTCTTCCCCCTGTCGGAAAGCATAAACTCGCTGAAGAAATCACGGTCTATCTTGATAACGTCAAAGGGAGTGTTTTTGAGCATATTAAGGGAGGAATATCCCGAGCCGAAGTCGTCCATAAGCAGCATATAGCCACGCTCTTTAAGCTTCTTTATGGCAGCCGTATCTCCCGCATTTTCCAAAGACTCGGTTATCTCCGTTTCCAGCAGCCGCTTGGGGATATCATACTTTTCAATAAGTCCGTCCAGCACATCTATAAATTTATTGTCCACTAAATGAACGCGGGAAATATTCACCGAAATGGGAATAGGCGTGTACCCCTTGTCTATCCACCTGCGCAGCGCCTTGCAGGCCTGCTCCCAAATGTATTCGTCCAGCATAGTGATAAAGCCGTCCGCCTCAAATACGGGGATAAACTCCGCAGGGGAAAGCATACCCCTTTCCGGGTGAATCCACCGCACCAGCGCTTCAGCCCCCACTATCCCGTCAGTGCTTATGCTGTACTTAGGCTGGAGGAACATGGCAAATTCCTCATTTTCCAAAGCATAGTACATTCTGTCCTCAATAAATTTCCGGGTAATAAGCTTGTTTTCCTGGGTGTCATTATAGTAGCAAACATTGGTCAAGGCATTTCCTTTAATGCTCTGCCTTGCCATAGCCGCCCTATCCCCCTGTTTGCGCAGGGACAAGGTCCTGTCGGTTATGATATTTATCCCGAATACGAATCTGTAGTTGATGTTCTGATAATGGCCAAGCCGATCGTTTATCTTTTCCATAAGGGTCTCGATCTCGGATATATCGTCATAGGCTACAGCTATCATAAACACATCCGCAGAAAGCCGTATGCACACCTGCCGCTCATTGCATATGGAGGCCATACCGTTTACAATAAAGTTCAGCAGCTCCGTGCCCTTTTCCTCGCCGTAGGCAGTATTGATAAGCTTGAACTTTTCAATATCAAACTGCACTATAGCCGCCTTGCGGCTCTCATCCGACACTATCGCCTGTGCACGGCTTGCAAACACCCTTGGATGCTTATCGTTGGTGAAGCTGTCAATAATGTTTTTATTCAGCATTTCCGCATGATTCATAATTCGGATATGCCCGAGAATACAGCGGGCACGCAGATCCTCGTCTCTGTCGATCGCGATCGTCAATATCAGCCAATCATATTTCGGTGCATTATCTTCCGTATTATCCGATAAATTTGCACGGAAGCTTATCCCATATCTGCTTTCGTAAATAGGATTGTTTTTTGAACCCAGCAGATCTCTGCAAAATGCCGTGATTACCGCTCCATCGGACTCATGTATACGCCTGTTGTAACAAAACTGCTCCAGCGGATTGGAATTTTTATCAACAAGGACAGCCATTCTCCCCGAGGACTGAACGTCATAACTGTCATCGCTGAAATCCACCGAAAATGCGCACATATCCTCAGCATGATTAATTATTTCGCTGATCGCATTAAAAACACTTTTTCCCATATCTATCGACCTCCGGTCTGCCGTAAGAAAAACCCGAACACTTTACTGCCTTTTCCGTCCGCTTTTCTCATTTTTCCGTATCCCCAAAATATTTCTGCCGAACCGTTGCTCCCCTTACCGCAAAACCGACAAAATAAACATAATTTGTAACTCACTGCTATGCTAAATCGCCGTAATCATTCTGTGCCCCACAACGCAAATCGTTCACTTTATATAATTATAACATAATGTTTGGCAAATTACAATAGTTTTTGGTAAAAAGTTATAAAAGTTCATAATTTAAAGGCATTTAAATAACATATCAATTAATTTATGAACATTGTCAACTCAAATAAACACATATAATAAAAGCAAACATATTTTTCTGAATTATCTCTCATAATAATCAAATATTTATATACCGAATCACCGATCAAACTTTCAAAACAGCCGGCGCATTCCGAAAAACACAAAAAGGCTTCCCGAAAAACTCGGAAAGCCTTTTGATTAATCAAATTCAAAAATGCCGCATATCGGTGAACAGATAACTATCCCCGAACACATTAATTCAAGCAGACACTTAACCCATATCGGAAAGCTTGATACCCTTGGCGTCAACATTTCCGTCATAGTCCTTGCCCTTTGAAGCGTCAGCCTCAATAGCCTTTGCCATTTTCTCGATCTCGCTCAGATCAAAGCCGAAGTTGCCGCCCAGCTTAGGCGCAGGCTTGGGCTTTGCCTGTGTTGCTGCCGCATGAGCTGCGGGAGCGGGAGTAGGCGCAGGTGTAGGAGTTGCCGCAGGCTTGGGAGCAGGTGCAGGCGCGGGCGCAGGTGTGGGAGTTGCCGCTCTTGCAGGTGCAGGCGCAGGAGCAGGGGCGGGAGTAGGAACAGCCGCTCTTGCAGGCGCGGGTGCAGGCGTGGGAATAGCCGCTCTGGGCGCAGACTTAGGAGCTGCGGGAGCAGGCGCAGGAGCCGCCGAAGCAGCGCCCTTAGGAGGCGTAAAGGTAGGAATGCCGTCCTTCTTGAGAGTATCCTGTGTATTTGAAAGCAATGTCGCAGTTTCGGTAATTTTGGAAATGCTGTCTGTGATATTCTGCTTGGAGATCTGCTCGAGCATGGACTTGATAGACTTTACCTGCTCGTCAATCTCTGCGATCTCTTCCAGAACAACAGCCTTCATATTGTTAGCGGCAGTGCGCATTTCGGCAGCCTTGCCCTCTGCGTCGCTGACCATCTTTGTGGACTTGTCCTCAGCCTCTGCCAGTACCTTGGATGCCTTTTCATCTGCGGACTTAACGATAGTGGAAGCCTTGCTGTTGGCGTCGTCGACAACCTGGTTAGCCAGCTTCTTGGCGTCCTCATCCATTTTGCGGGCGTTTTCCTTAGCCTGGGTAACGATAGTGCTTGCAGTCCTTTGAGCCTCAACGAATACGTTGGTAAGGTCCATAGCGCTGTTATCAACAGAGGAAGCCGCAGCAGCCTTGTTCTTGGCGTCTACAAGCTCGTTCTCAAGATCAGTGATATGCTTTTTAAGCTCTTCGATCTCCTTATCCTTTGCAGCGGATTCGTCCTCGCAGGATTTGAGCTGCATTTTAAGGGATTCGTTGTTGGTCTGAAGCTCGGTCAGCTTTGCCTTGTCGGCTTCAAGCAGCTGCTCATACTTCTCCCTGACCTCCTTATCACCGGTGCCGCTGGTCTCCAAAAGAGCTTTCTTTTCGTTAAGCTCGTTTTCGAGAGTGTATATCTGGGTGTTGAGCTTATCTACATATGTAAGTACATCCTTTTTATCAAATCCGCCGAAACTCACCGTTTTAAGATAACCTATTCCGTCCATGATTAATACCTCCAAAATTTCTTAATTACAACGAACAGAACACCCTGCCGCGCAACCGTCCGCCTCATATATTACTATTATAACACATTGTTCAAAATACGGCAACCAATTTTCACAAAAAAATTTGCATAAACTTACAGCTCGTTTTTTGTGAAATTAGTACAACACACCCCTCAAGTCGCCACACATACAATGCAATTTACACAAAATTATCACATTTCTGCGTTTTTGAGAGCTGCCCTAAAAAATGCTATAACAGTTCACTGTTATATATTATAACACACTTTTTTCCGAAAATCAATACTTTTTAAACAACAAACTCACAAAATTATAAGTGAAATT
>CAMWLD010000267.1 GCA_947175005.1 uncultured Ruminococcus sp.
ATCAAGAAATGGGATATTTATTAATTAATAATTAATAATGATTTTGGTTGATATGCATTTTTACTTTTGAGGTTTACATTTTTTACAAAAATACTTAAAACTTTTTGGGTGGGCGGTAAATTTGCAGGCTTTGCGGGGGCAACGATTTTGATTTCCTGCTTCTTGCCTCTTGCGTTTCAAATGAGATCATCATTGCAAATGAACATTCTCACCCGAATCAAAGAGGATACAGAATTATGAATCTTGTTTCTGATATGCACACCCACACCGTTGCCTCCACTCATGCTTATTCCACTGTCAAGGAAATGGCAGAGGCGGCAAGGGATGCGGGGCTGGAATTTCTTGCTGTTACCGACCATGCCGCAGGAGATGTGGACGGCCCGCACATATGGCATTTTCACAATCTGCACAAGGCTATCCCGCGGGAGCTTTTCGGGGTGAAGATCATTTATGGCGTTGAGGCAAGCGTGATAGATTTTGAGGGGCATTTAAGTATGCCCGACAAGGAATGCGCCGCTCTTGACTGGGTGATAGGCTCGCTGCACAGCGATATGCTCTCCCCGGGGACTTCGGAGGAGAATACGGCGGCATATGTGGGTCTGGCTAAAAATCCTTTGGTGGACGTGATAGGTCACCCTGTAAGCCACAGCTTTCCTTATGAGATTGAGACCGCCCTGCGTGCATTCAAGGATCACGATAAAATGGTTGAGATAAACGAAAGCACCCTGCTTTGGAAAAATTCCGAGGGACTTTACAGGAAGATAATCCCTCTTTGCAAGCGGCTGGAGATACCTGTCATTGTAAACAGCGATGCTCATTTCTGCATGTCTGTCGGGAAATATGAAAATTCGCTCAAGCTTTTAAGGGAGTTTGATTTTCCCGAAGCTCTTGTTATCAATGCAAGCAGGGAAAGAATGCTCGAAAGGATCAACAGAAAAAAACATATATTCGACTGATTTTTAATAAATAATAATAAGCGGGAAATGCACATAATAAAAAGACTGCTATTTTTCTAATTCAAATTTTAACGTTTTAAAGAAGCAAATGAGCAGACAAGGGCAAGTAAATATCTTGCCTCTTGATTCCTGCCTCTTGCTTCCGGGAGGATCAATGACTGATATTCAAATTCAAGCCTTGGGCAGCAAGGCGGCAGCTTTGGGCTGCAAATATATCAAAGGGGCTATGCTGCGGGATTTTACCACATTCGGCACGGGAGGTAAGATCCCTGTTTTGATAGAGCTTAGCGGAAGCGAGGCTGCAAGGGAGATAGTGAAATTTCTGAATAGCGAAGATCTGCCCTATTTTGTTATAGGCAGAGGCTCGAATATTTTAGCGGAGGACTGTGATATTGACATGGTCTTTCTGCACACGGGCAGCCTTATGAACGAGATAAAGGCAGAGGGGGAAAGGGTCATCTGCGAGGCGGGGGCGGCGCTTTCGGCGGTGTGCCTTTGCGCAAGGGACAATCATCTTACGGGGCTGGAGTTTGCCTACGGTATCCCCGCAGGGGTCGGGGGAGCGGTTTATATGAACGCAGGGGCATACGGCGGCGAGATAAAGGACGTTATCGAATGGGCGGAGGCTGTGGACTGCGACGGAAATGAGTTCAGGCTGACGGCTTCGGAAATGGATATGAGTTACCGTCACAGCATATTCTGCGGGAAAAAGAACATCATAACAAAGGTCTGCTTCAAGCTGCAAAAGGGCGACAAGGAGAAGATAGGTGCGAGAATGTCCGAGCTTGCGGAGCAGCGCAGGCTAAAGCAGCCTCTTGAATACCGCAGCGCAGGCAGCACCTTCAAGCGCCCTCAAGGGGCGTATGCGGCAGCCCTTATCGAGCAGTGCGGCTTAAAGGGCTACGCTGTGGGCGGCGCTATGGTAAGCGAGAAGCACAGCGGATTTGTTATAAACACGGGGGAAGCGACCTTTGCGGATGTACGTGCGGTCATTGAGCACGTGCAGAAAGTGGTAAAGGAGCAGACGGGGTATGAGCTTGAATGCGAGCCGGAGATAATAAGAGGATAAATGAAAACCCTTGCTTCCGATCTCTCTGCGCAAAGCTTCGGAATCACGAAAAATATAATGCTTGTCATGGAAAAAAGGAGCTATGAAAAATGAAATTTCTAATAGTTACCGGTCTGTCGGGTTCAGGAAAATCGGGAGCGGTAAATGTGCTGGAGGATATGGGATATTACTGCATTGACAATATCCCCCCTCAGCTTATACCGAAATTTGCGGACGTATGCTTACAGTCAAGAATGGAAAAGGTCGCCATAGTCACCGACATAAGGGGCATTGCTGCCGAAAACGGAAAGACAAATATTTTTGAAGAGCTGCTGGCGGGGCTTGACTATCTGCGGAATTCCTCAAAAGAGGTGGGAGTGCTGTTTCTGGACGCCTCCGACGAGACCCTTATAAAGCGCTATAAGGAGACCCGCCGCCGTCACCCCCTTTATGAGCGCAGCGACGGCAGCATTCAGGGGGCTGTTACCATGGAGCGTGGGATAATGGCGGGGATTCGCGAAGCCGCCGATTTTTACATAGACACCTCGGATATGTCCATGGCGCAGCTTAAAGAAAAGGTTGTCGACCTGTTTATGGACAACCCCGACGACAGAATGTCGGTGCAGGTAATGAGCTTCGGCTTCAAATATGGAATGTGCAGGGAGGCCGATCTGGTCTTTGACGTGCGCTGCCTGCCCAACCCTTTTTATATCAAGGAGCTGAAAAAGCACACGGGGCTTGAAAGCTGCGTGAGGGACTATGTAATGAGCTTCGATCAGTCAAAAGAGCTGGAAACGAGACTCAGAGGGCTGATAGATTTTCTCCTGCCCCTTTACCGCAGCGAGGGCAAGACCTCTCTTGTAATAGCCTTCGGCTGCACGGGCGGCAAGCACAGAAGCGTTACCTTTGCGGAAAATATGTTCAGGTTCCTTTGCGAAAAAAATATCAAGGCAAGGATTTCTCACAGGGATATTGAGGTGGGTGTGATAAAGTAAAGGATATAAATTAAGGAAGTGTTGTAATGAGAAAGATCATCATATTTCCGCTGATCTTTATGATGCTGTGCGGCTGTTCCGAGCAAAAGCAAATTTCGGATACTCGGGAAAATATTACGGAAAGCGGGACAGATGCATACGAATCACCCGAAACACAAACGGAAATGTCCGATATTTCCGAATCGGTGAACAGCTATATAGAACAGCTGCTTGAAGAAAACGGCAGTATAGACCTTTCAAAAATCCGGCTTGGCATGAGCAATTCCGAGGTTAGGGAGATAATTCCCGCTCAATGGGAAGATGAATCTTCATCGCCTTTATATGTGTATGATAATTGCAAGGCAGGCTCGGATAATTTTTCGGGCAGTGATATTTATTTATATAAATTTACATACGGCGACGGTATGCACCTTGATACTATACAGATCATACCGGGCTTATTAAACGATTTTTCCGAAATGTATGATGATTTTTATTCATCCGTTAATGACTTGTACGGTCTTTCGGATGACGACTGGGAATGGGAATCGGAATATCGTGCATATGCAGAGTACGATGAGGGCGATTCCAAGCTTTATCTTAAATTGGGGATATACACATCGGGAGGTTCTGATTCGGTTACTCTTGATATTTTTAATTTAGATTACAGATCATTTAATGATGTTCCGAATATTCCCGTGATCCCATAAATTCAAGGTGATAATATGTCTTTTTCACAGGATGTAAAAATGGAGCTTTGTTCCTGCATTACCGACAGGGACAAGGAATTTGCCTGCCTTTACGGAATGCTGCTTTTTTGCAGCAGATTCGGTGCGGAGGAAATTGTATTCCGCACGGAAAACAAGCTGGCGGCGGATATGTTCGGTAGACTTGCCTAAAAAATTTTAGGCAGTAATAATTCCGCTCATGTTACCGAACCCCCAAAGAAACACGGCTCGGTGCTATATAC
>CAMWLD010000268.1 GCA_947175005.1 uncultured Ruminococcus sp.
GATAGTTATCGTGCTGTCCGCCATAGGGCTGGTGTCCTCGGTAAACTTTGTGAAGCACCGCATAGAAAATATCGTCGACAATACCGATCAGAAAAACGAATTTGCTAAATTCATCTACCCCGTGGTAATCTGCGACCCTCCCCCTTTTGACCAGACCGCAAAGCTGAAGAACGAGACCCTTATTTCGGCTGCCGTGTGGGATATAATCCTCTTTGAGGATAAAAGCAAATACGATATGGACTTTGACTATATAATAGTCCCCCAAGTGGACGTTGAGCAGCACGCCGCAAAGCTTTTCGGCTCGGGGCTGTCTCTTACCCATACCACCATTGCGAGCGTTGACGTTTCCTTTTACTATGACGAGGAAATAAGCTCCTACCGCATTCCCGAAAACCCGAAATATTTCACCTATTCCCCATATATCGAAGAAATTTCCAAGGTGGGCGAAAGCTATACCCTTACCGTCGGCTATGTTTCCCCCACTCCCGCCTGGCTCACCCTCACCTCCGACGAAGCCCCCAAGCCGGAAAAATATGCGGAATATGTGGTGCAGAAGCGGGGCGAAAGCTTTACCTTAGTAGCTATCAAAAATTCCGATAAAGTGCCTGTGGACGGGCATGATTCGGGGCTGTAAGCTGCTTCGTGCGCCGCTTTGTAAAAGAAAGGAAATGCAGAGCATGAGGGTCACATATAATGAAAACCATAGAAAAATCATCTGCAGCGGTATTGACGCAATAAGAGCAGCTTTCGCAGAGGGCGATACCGGGGCAATTCTTTCCCTGCTGCTGTGTCTTGACTTTTATCTTGACCCCTACTACGGACATAAGCTTCCCTATGAAAATGAGGTTTTTGACCTTTTACAGGAAACTGCTGTAAAAAGCAGTGATAATGATGTAACGGAGGACTGCCTGAATCTTTTGAGTTCGTACAGCTATCCTCCCTTTACGGTATTAGAGAAGAATATTGACAGTATCAAAGCAGACAACACAAAACAGATGATAAGAGATTTTCTGTGCGAGCAGGATTGGGACTGCAATTTTACAGAGCTTCAAAATATCATTGATGAGCTGCATAAGGAATTTGGCAGCAGCTTCGGCTGGACAATGATTCCGCTTCTGCAAAGCGACGGTCATTATGTACGGGAGCTGAAAAAAGAGCTGGGCGAAGAAAATGAGCTGTCAAAGGAAATGATATTCGCTGCGGCAAGAAATGAGGCAAGCGGCGACGTTCTCTATTTTCTTCCCGGTACAGTCTGGAGAATATATCACCTGACCTGTTCGGATAATAATTCGGACAGTTTCCCTCTTTACAGGGAATTTCCCGATATTGGGACACTCAGGGACTTTTTCCGAGAAAATTTATAGCAAAGGACTTTTACATATGCCAAGGATCTACCCCCTTTTTTCCTCCAGCAAAGGAAACTGTACATACATAGGCAGCACCAAAGAGGGCATACTCATAGACTGCGGCGTTTCCTGCAAAAGGCTCTGCGCCGCCCTTGAGCTTTCGGGGCTTTCCATAAACGCCGTCAAGGGAATTTTCATAACCCACGAGCATATCGACCATATAAGAGGGCTTGCCGTGACTACCAAGAAGAAGCCTATTCCCGTCTATGCCAATGCCGATACCCTTGACGTGCTTTCTTCCAAAAATGCCCTTTCTTTCCAAGGCTGCGATATAACAGGCAGCGTGAAGCTCGGCGGAATGACCGTTACCCCTTTCCCCACCTCCCATGACGCAGTATCCCCCTGCGGCTACCGTATTGACTTTGACAGCGGGGAATACTGCTGCACCTGCACAGACCTGGGGGTTGTCACCGATAAAGTAAAAGCCGCCCTAAAGGGTGCGGACGCCGTTTTGCTGGAAGCCAATTATGACGAGCAAATGCTCCGCGAGGGGGACTACCCTGTCGAGCTTAAACAGCGTATCCGCTCTGAATACGGACATCTCTCCAACAGCGACAGCGGGAAATTTGCCGCAAAGCTTGTTGCGGGCGGCACAACACGAATTATCTTAGGTCATCTTTCCCAGGAAAACAACACACCCCAGACCGCAGCGGACACAGTCACCGATATTTTGAGCGACCACGGCTTCACAATAAACAAGGACTATATCCTCACCTGCGCCCCCGTAGAAACAAGCGGCGGTTATGTAAGCTTTTAGCTTTACCAACCGCATACCGCCTCTGTTTAATATAGCGAATGATTCAAACTGCATTCCGAAAAAGGAGATCATACTTTGAAATATCAGTTGGTAATTTTCGACCTGGACGGCACTATCCTCAATACTCTTGAAGATTTGAAAAACGCCGCCAATTACGCCCTCGGTCAAAACAATTTCCCCGAAAGGACTACAGACGAGATTCGCCGCTTTGTGGGCAACGGCATAAGAAAGCTTATCGAAAGAGCAGTCCCCCCGGGCACGGACGAAGAAACGATCATAAAAGTCCACGAAAAATTCACAGAATTCTATAAAGCCCACTGCTCCGACAACACCCGACCTTATGAGGGAATTGAGGATATGCTCAAAGCCCTGCGGAAAGCGAGCTGCCTTACCGCCGTGGTCTCCAACAAAGCCGACTACGCCGTGCAGGAGCTTTGCAGGGAATATTTCCCCGGGCTGTTTGACTGCGTTGCGGGCGAGCGGCAGGGCATTCGCAAAAAGCCCGCACCCGATACGGTAAACGCCATTCTCTCAAAACTGGATATCTCCCCCGACAAAGCGGTCTATGTGGGCGATTCCGACGTGGATGTTATGACCGCCGCCAATGCTCATATGGATATTATCGCCATTGACTGGGGCTTTCGTGACAGACAGTGCCTGACAGATTCGGGAGCGAAAATCATAGTTTCGACCCCGAAAGAGGCTCTGAAAATCATTCTAAAGGCTTAAAAAAGATATTGAACAAATTTTGTCCGACGCATATAATATGCTGATTTTCCGAAAGTGACAAAAATATTTGGAGGAATTACAATGGAATTTATACTTGAACTTTACAAAGGCTGTAAATGCGTAAAAACAGGTAAAGAACTACGCTTCGGAATGACGCCCGAGGAAGTCTCCGAGGCACTCGGAGAGGAAAGTCAGGGAATTGTGCGCGGATCGGAGGAATGTTACACATATCTCACAGTGGATTACAAAAATAATCATGCCGTAGCTTTTCAGTTTTATTCGGAAGCGGTATTGTACATTGAAGACGAAAGATATCCGAAGCTTTGCGGCAAGAATTTATGCGGAATGAAGCATAAAGATCTGAAAAAAATAATAAAGCAATACGACCCCGACTGCATTGACGATGCAGGAGTACAGTCTTTAAAAATGGGTATCGGAACATATTATGAAAGCACCGCCTACCCTGTTCCGGAAGCAATTATTATTTTTCAACAGGGATATTACGATTAATTCATTTTATACATAGCAAGCTTAAAATTATAAGTAAATAAAAACGACCTGTCCTCATAGGCGCAAGAGGACAGGTCGTTTTGTTTTCCAAATCCCCCGTTTAACCATATTCACTCCCCTAATTTTATTATATCACAAATTCAAGCCAAAGTCAATAGCTTTAAGCAAATTTTTAAGGCAACCGGCAAATTCGACCTATTATACAAAATTATCAAACAAATTTGTGCAACAAGCATAACGCAATGCACGTCAGCATAACAAAAAAAATCCGTCCCCTTACATAAGGGGACGGAAAACATTCAAAAGTTTTTGGAAAACTCTTGCACCTTCGGGCACTATTAGCCAAGTTCAGCGAAGTACTTGATAGTTCTAACCATCTGAGAGGTGTAGGAGTTCTCGTTGTCGTACCAGGAAACAACCTGAACCTCATAGAGATCGTCGGAGATCTTGGAAACCATAGTCTGAGTAGCGTCAAAGAGAGAACCGTATCTCATGCCGATAACGTCGGAGGAAACGATCTGCTCCTCGTTGTAGCCGTAGGACTC
>CAMWLD010000269.1 GCA_947175005.1 uncultured Ruminococcus sp.
GTTCCTCTGCAAAGGCGCACGACGCAGATCAAGATAGCGGTATTTGAGCCGCAGCTCTTCATTTGTGTTAAGGTCGTCCACTATCTCAAAGGGCGGTGTCTGCGCCTTGGCTAAGATTCGCAGATCGTCCGCAAAGATCTCCACCTTTCCCGTGGCTATTTTCTCATTCACGCTCTCCCTGTTTCGCACCTCGCCTTTGGCCATGACCACATATTCCGAACGGCAGGAAGCCGCCTTTTCAAATATCTCGGGGTCGCTGTTTTCATTGAACGTCAGCTGTACGATTCCCGTCCTGTCTCTCACTACAATAAAAATAATTCCCCCCTTGTTTCTCACCGTGTCCACATATCCTCCCACGGTCACTACCTGCCCCGCCTCTGTGACCTCGCCGCAGTAATGGGTGCGCTTCAAGCCTTTCATATTGTCAGCCATTTTTATTTCCTCCTGTTTTCGGTAAATTTTTTAACGTTGCCTTAAATTATAAATGGAATTGCTTTTTGGAATCCGATAATATAAAGCAAAATTTAATTGTTTTTAATAACATTTCTTTTGAGCTTTAATATTATAAGTATATTATTCCGAAAATTCGTCATTTTCCTCTTCCATACGATCAAGCCGCTTTAATAAAGGTTCTGCCGACCTTATAAATTCCTCCAGCTTATCGGAGTTTGCCTTGTCGGTGCACCCGGACGCCACAGCCTCGATACCGCGAACAGCGCTTCGCAGCAGCCGCAGATCAATTTTGTTGTCCAGCGCAAGCTGCTCACGGGGCAGAGCAGCGATTATTTTTTCCGCCGCCTCATCCGCCCGAAAACCGACCTCCGTGTCCTCTTCATACAGCCCGTCGCAAACCGCCTCACACAGGCGTTTAAGATTCATAAGACTTCGGTAATGTATCTCCAGTATCGCCGTCTGCATATTGGTGTAAACAGTCATAGTATGAGAAATTTCCGGCAGCAGCCTTACCGCCGCCCCTTGCCGCTTTACCGCCGATAAAAGCATAGGCAGCGCCAGGGTCTTGTCAGCCGTAAGCTCTCCATCCTCCAGCACCTCTCCCAGGTCAATTTCCAAGGCTTCCTCCGAGGAATTTTTACGGGAAAGATTTTCCATTTTCTCCATTACCCGCCTGTACTCTTCCTCCTGCCCCGAGGAACTGTCCGCCCGCATTATCTCGCGAATGACCCTCTCATCAAAGCCGCAAAGGTGATTGCCGTATTGGTAAAGCTCAATCCTCATCAAACATATCCGCCATACTTATGTCCGTGAATTTATCCACAAAATCCGCCAAAGACAGCAGAGGCAGCTCGGTCTTTTCACCCGACTTCATATTTTTAAGGGTGACCTTTCCGCTCTCCAGCTCGCTGTCGCCTATAACGGCAGAATAAGCAGCCCCGATCTTATCGGCATATTTCAGCTGCCCCCGCAGCTCGCGGCCCATTACATCTCCCTGTGCACGGTGTCCCGCCTCCCGAAGCTCATGTATAAGCTTCATAGCCTGTCCCTGCGCCTTTTCGCCCATGGAAGCAATGTAAATGTCGCAGCCGGGTTCGGGCATAAACTCAACCCCTTGAGACTCCATAGCCATTATCACACGCTCCAAGCCCATAGCAAATCCCAGCGCAGGAGTTGGCGCGCCGCCGATCTCTTCAATAAGCCCGTCATACCTGCCCCCGCCGCAGATCGTGCCCTGAGCGCCAATGTCATCGGAAATAAATTCAAACACCGTCTTTGTGTAATAATCCAGGCCCCTGACGATCTTCGGGTCAACAACATACTCTACGCCCATTTCGTCAAGAATGCCTTTCAGCCGTTCAAAATGCTCCCTGCACTCATCGCAGAGATAATCGGTAATAAGAGGCGCACCCTCTGCTATCCCTTTGCAAATGTCGCTCTTGCAGTCCAGTATCCTCATGGGGTTTTTCTCAAACCTTGACTGACAAGTGCCGCAAAGCTTTTCTTTGTTTGGAGACAAAAACTCCCGCAGTACCTTGTAATATTCCTCTCTGCACTTAGGACAGCCGATAGAATTGATGTGCAGACTTATATTTTGCAGCCCCAGCCCTTTAAGAATATCCCCCGCAAAGCAAATGACCTCTGCGTCCGCAGCAGGGGAGTGGCTGCCCGCCATTTCCGCCCCGAACTGGTGGAATTCCCAAAGCCGCCCCTTCTGCACATTCTCATGCCTGAAACAGTTCACAAAATAAAACAGCTTCTGCGGCGCAGCCTCGTTCATAAGCCCATTCTGCAAAAGCGCACGTATCACCCCCGCCGTGCCCTCGGGGCGCAGTGTAAAGCTGCTTTCCGTTCCCGTCACCGTGAACATTTCCTTTTGCACCACGTCCGTAGTCTCACCCACCGACCGCACAAAAAGCTCCGTCTTTTCAAATGTGGGGATCCTTATTTCCTTAAATCCGTAGCACTCCGCAATGTCGGCAGCGACCTGTTCCACCGTCCTCCATTTGTGAATGTCACAGGGCAGTATGTCCTTAGCGCCCTTGTTTCTTGTCGCAACAAGCTTCATATTAGATCATTCCTTTCATAAACATCTTTCCAAAAGCTTTCAGTAAAATGAAATATTAAAAAAGCAAAAAGCCGTCCCCAAACCAAAGCAGCATAAAACCGCTTTAACAGGGACGACCGAAAGCCGTGATACCAACCCATATTCGCCTTATTTCGGGAAAATCCTCAAAATAAAGCCTCGTTTACATTCCTTAACGCAGAATACACGGACAGGCTTTTCATTCACCTGTCGGCTCGCCGAATGTCCAAGTCTCTGCACAGCATTAGTGCGGTTTCAGCATATCCGCCCCTCTCTGAAAATGCCCCTTGCAAAGCTTCTTTCGGGTCAAAGCCTTTGAAAATATTTTTATTAAAATGTATATCGGATACCGATAAATTTACAGATAACCGACAGAGTACCGCCTAATCCACAGGATTAAGTATCTGCCGCCAGTCAAGATCGCCTCTTTCAAGCGCATGGATAAGCGCCTCGGCAGTGGCAATATTAGTGCCTACAGGAATGTTGTGAACATCGCAGAGCCTTAAAAGGTTCATTTCATTAGGCTCATGAGGCTTGGGGCGCAGAGGGTCTCTGAAAAACAGCAGCAGGTCTATCTCATTGCAGGAAATACGGGCGCTTATCTGCTGATCTCCGCCTTGAGAGCCGCTCAGATAACGCTGTATGTTAAGCCCTGTCGCTTGAGCGATCATCTTGCCTGTAGTCCCCGTAGCGCAAAGATTGTGGCGGGACAGCACACCGCAGTAAGCAATGCAGAACTGCACCATAAGTTCTTTTTTTGCGTCATGAGCTATAAGAGCAATATTCAATTTAACACATTCCTTTCTCTGTAAAGTCTTTGCAGCCGGGATAAATCATTATCAGGGCCGTCGGCGCAAAAGTTACTGGAGCAGCACCTTGAAGCTCAAAGGAACATCCTCGCCCTTTATCCTCTTTGAAATGGAGTCAAATGCCTTGAACGCCAGCGAAGTGCTGGGAAGCGGCTCACCCTTGGAGGTAGCTATTATAACAGCGTCGTCATCGGGGATAACGCCGATAAGCTGAACGCCTACCGTGTCGATTATCTCATCCAGATCCACAATAAGATCCGCCTTGAAAATATCGGGATTTACCTTGTTAATAATAAGCCTCTGCTTCTTGTTGCCCCTCTTGTAGAACTCATCGGACATCGTCCGTGCGTCACGTACACATACAGGGTCGGGAGTGGTGTTTATAAGAATAAGATCGGACTGTTCAACAACGTCGAAAACGCTGGCATTAGTACCTGCCGAGGTGTCTACGATTATGTACTCGTAGTACTTTCTCATCTCCTGGCAGATATTCTTGATCGTTTCGGCGTCAACCCTTGCAAAAGGATCCTCGGGTGCGCATACAATGCTAAGGTTAGAGGCGATCTTTACCTGGGTGGTAGCCT
>CAMWLD010000270.1 GCA_947175005.1 uncultured Ruminococcus sp.
GGATAAGTTGAGGCTTCGCAGGGTGCTGCGCATGGGTATTCGCACGCATTTATCGGGATTGTCGTGCAGCAGCTTTTCATCAAGCCCTTTGTCCTCCCTGCCGAAGATCAGAAATAAATTATCGGGGTAGGAGACTTCCGAAAAATTCTGCCTCCCCTTGGTGGTAAAGAAGAAAAATGCGCCGCCTTGATTTTTCAGGAAAAAATCTGTTAGGTTCTCATAATAGTATATCTCAAGCTTATCCCAATAATCAAGTCCCGCTCTTTTAAGCTGCCTGTCGCTTATTTCAAATCCCAGAGGCTTTACAAGGTGGAGCGCTGCTCCAGTAACAGCGCAGGTTCGGGAAATATTCCCCGTATTCTGAGGTATCTGCGGTTCAACAAGAACAATATTTATTCGGGACATTTTGTCGGACATTTTGTCCACTTCTCCTTTTTTATAGGGTCTCATATCCGCATAAATTCGGGCGGCTCATTAAAAATTGCAGGCAGCGTTCAAAGCTTATGCCCTCCCTGGGGTCGGTGCTGTAGCTGTAGGTGGTTTTTATGGCAAGCTCAAGAAATTCCGCTGCACGGTTCATGGCAATGGGCAGACTGTCGCCTGTAAGAAGCGATCCCGTAAGCACCGAAGAAAAAGCGTCTCCCGTGCCGGGATAGCCCGCATTTACCTGTACATACGGCACTTTCCAGAATTTGTTGTTTTCCCTGTCAAATCCCACATTGCAGCAGCCTCCTGCGTAATAAACACTGGTTATGACCACGGTTTTCGGTCCAAGCTCCGAAAGCCTTGCCAAAAGGCTTTTTATCTGCGAGGATGACTGAGGGATAAGACCCGGGTCCTCCCCCAATAAAATAGCAGCCTCCGTCATATTCGGGGTAATGATATCCGCAACAGCGGCAAGCTCGGACATTCTTTGTCTAAGCTCGGCAGTGCACGTCTTGTAAGGCTTGCCGTGGTCTGCCATAACAGGGTCGACCACTTTAAGCGCATTTGGGAAACTGGAAAAAAATTCCAGACAATGGTCTATTTGTCCCGTGGAAGCAAGAAATCCGCTGTAAACGCAGTCAAAGTTCAGTTTTAATTTTTTGTAATGGGATAGGGCAGGGGAGATATAGTCGGTAAGATCCCTGATCACAACCTCTCCGAATCCGCCCGTGTGTGTGGAAAGAACCGCCGTAGGTACGGGGCAGACCTGTATTCCCATTGCCGACATTATAGGCAGTATCACCGTCAAAGAACACCGTCCCACCCCCGACAAATCATGTATGGCGGCAACACGGATATTGTTGTTCATATTCATTTTTATTGCTCCTTTCCGCTTCCGCATTCTACCTCAATAAAATGCTTCAGACAGCTGTACCGCAGATTTTTTCGGCAGTTTTCCACCATTCTGTCCACGACCGCTCGTGCCCCTACTATTATAAGCAGCTTTTTAGCCCTCGTTACCGCCGTGTAAAGGAGATTGCGGTAACAAAGCTTGTCAAAACCCTCAAGCAGCGGGATCACCACTGCCGTAAATTCGCTGCCCTGGCTTTTGTGGACCGTTACCGCATAAGCAAGCTCCAGTTCCTCCAGAAAATCATAAGGGTATTCCGCAACACGTCCGTCAAAGTCTATTACAATGGAATTGTCCTGCTTTTTTACCTGTACGATCGTGCCAATGTCGCCGTTGTATATCCCTGCGCCTTTTTCGGTTCCCTTTGTCCACGGAATGTCGTAATTGTTTTTCACTTGCATTACCTTGTCACGGCAGCGGAATGTGACCCCCGAAGCCTTTATTTCTCCTCTGTCCTTTGACTGGGGATTAAGCCGCTGCTGCAGGGCGCTGTTCATTTCTGCCGTGCCCACAGGCCCTTTGCGGGAGGGGCAAAGCACCTGTATATCGTCAAAAGAGGAAAATCCGTAAGCCGCAGGCAGCCTGTTGCTGCAAAGATCGGCTACAGTAAACAGAGTATCCTCGGCATTACCTCTTGGCATAAAGAAGAAATCGCATTCGCCGTTTTCATCGGGCTTTCCCGACAGATCGGGCTTTTCTCCGTGAACTATCTTATGCGCATTGGTGATAATGCGGCTGTGCTGTGCCTGCCTGAATATTTCCGTCAGCGCCACTACCGAAAGCCGCTTGCTTTCTATCATACCTTTAAGCACATCTCCCGCCCCAACCGAGGGCAGCTGGTCGCTGTCGCCCACCATAATAAGACGGCAGGAAAGCTTCATTGCTCGCAGCAGCGATTCAAAAAGCAGCGTGTCCACCATGGACATCTCATCAATTATTATAACATCGCAGTCCAGCGGATTTTGCTCGTTGTGCTTGAATTTTGTATCGGTATCGCTTGAAAATGCTACCTCTAAAAGGCGGTGGATCGTCTTTGCACTGTAGCCCGTAAGGTCGGAAATTCTCTTTGCCGCCCTGCCTGTGGGGGCTGTTATGCACACCTTCATGCCCTTTTTTACATAAAGGGAAATTATTGCTTTAAGGGCAGTGGTCTTGCCTGTGCCCGGGCCTCCCGTAAGTATAAGAAATCCTTTTGAAAGCGCCAGAGAAATAGCCTCCCTCTGTTTTTCGGCGTAGGTAATGCCCTTGGCGGTTTCCTCCTTTTCAATAAGCTTTCTGTAATCCGTTCCCGTGTCCTTAAAGCAGTCATTCATTACCGAAAGCCGTGAAGCGATATATTGCTCCGCTCTGAAATAATCCGTCAGAAAAACAAATTCACGCTCATTTTTTTTGTAAACAGTGATTTTTTCTTCCTCACAGGCAGCCTCAATACTGTCCCCGATAATATCCTCGCCAACGCCCAAAAAGGTCGAGGCGGTATTTACCAGCTTGTCCATAGGCAGGCAGGTATGACCGTTGCGGGAGTTTGTTTCAAGAATATAGATTATCCCTGCACTGACCCTGCCGTAGCTGTTTCTTGGAATTTCCATCTTTTCAGCCATCTGCTCCGCTTTTCCGAAATCCAGCTCCACCGTGCAGAGGACGTATGGGTTGGCCTTTATCATTTCTGTGGAAAACTGCCCCCATTTTTTCCATGCCGAAACCGCCACCGAGGGGGAAATACCATACCCCGTAAGGAAAATCATAAGCGTTCTTACACCGAAGATACGCTGAAATTCCCGTGAAATTTCCTCCGCCTTGTCCACCGACATTCCCTTTACCTTGGCAAGCTCACGGGGATTTTTTTCCATGACTTCCAGTGTGTGTTCACCGAATTCATCTACCAGTCGGTTTGCCATTGTAGGACCTATGCCCTTTATCGCTCCCGAGGAAAGGTATTTTTTTATGGCTGTGACCGTGGCAGGCATTTTTCTTTCGCAGACCTCTCCCCGAAACTGCTCCCCGAATTTCGGGTGAGTTACATATTTCCCCGTTACCCGCAGTTCTTCCCCCTCATCAATAGACCCCAGCTCTCCCACCACTGTAACAGGTGCGCCTCCCGTGTCCAGCTCCAGTACAATATAGCCGTTCCGCTCGTTGCAGAACAGAACCGAATCCACCACGCCCTCTATTTTTATCAGCTCGTTTTCAGCCATTTTATACTTCTCCTTTAATAAAGTGCAGGTCACATTCGGCAGTGACGGAGTATTGTTTCACGAAAAACTACAGGGTCTGCAAGGCTTTCCTTTGAGATCATTTCAGGAATTATCCCCATATTGTCTTTTTCCCCGAAAAATCTGCGGCATATCTCCAAGGTCTCTTCATCTGCTCCCATATCAAAAAGCATCAGCTTCCCGCCGCAGGCTGCGTTTGCCGCCTCCCGCAGTCTTATTTCCACATCGTTCATTCCCTTTGTAAGCGGGATAATCAAAATAAATCCCTGTTTATCCGAGGAACTTCGGGAGTTTTCCAAAAGAGCAAAAACCACCGCGACCACAAAAATCAATCCGATTACGATAAGCAGCATAAAAATACACCAACCTTTGATGTATAATAT
>CAMWLD010000271.1 GCA_947175005.1 uncultured Ruminococcus sp.
CATAAAAAAACCTGTCGTCTTTGTTTTTTAATTTCTGTATATGGTATTTAAAACTACATCTATTCAATTCATTTTCTTTCCTCTCCACAAAGCATTATAAATTTAAACACTTGTACATTTTACATTTAATAAAATCCCATAATTTCTAAATCTTACAATTCAAAACATATTTTGACCGAATAAATTGGTACAACAGCTATTTGCATAATTCGCTGTATTTGTTTTTATAACGATATTTTTAAAAATTTCTATATCAATACCGACATAATGCGGAGATATTTTTTAATTAATAAATATTCAATGCTGATACTCATTTGTCCGTATTGATATATCCCTTGTAGGCTTGCAGATAAGTCCAGCCGGAAATTACCGTAAGCAAAGCGGACGCCCATATAAGAAGCTGCTCAAGGATATCCGCAAATGCGCCGTAATTTGAAGGGTCTTTCCCGAAGATCGCCGCAATGAAAAGCATTATCACAATTGTGCCCATGGTAAAGGCGGTTTTGAGCTTGCCCCAGATGTTGGCGGGGACGACAACGCCCTCCCCTGCTGTTACCAGCCGCAGTCCCGACACCATAAATTCACGGGCGATTATTATAAGCACGGGCACAGCCCCGCAAAGCCCCAGATCCACGAAGCAGACAAGCGCAGATATTACAAGCACCTTATCCGCAAGGGGGTCGAGAAATTTTCCGAAAGCCGTTACCAGATTGTATTTGCGGGCGATCTTACCGTCCAATGCGTCGGTGATCGAAGCTGCCGCAAAAACTATCAGCGCCCACACTCCGCTGCCCGGCAGGATATCCGTTAAAAGAAAAAATATGAAAAAGGGCACAAGCACTACCCTTGCAACAGTCAGCTTATTTGGCAAGTTCATTTATAACAACTCCTATCAGGTCGTAGTCCATGACCTCGGTAATATGCACCTTTACAAACATTCCGGGCACAAGTCTGCGGTCGGGCGAGGTGAAGAAAATTTTTCCGTCGATGTCGGGTGCGTCGGCGGCGCTTCTGCCGAAATAGCATTCGCCGTAACGGTCAAAGCCCTCTACAAGTACCTCTATATCGGTGTTTTTGAGGGTCTCGTTCTTCTCGCTCATAATGTACGACTGCTGCTCCATTATTATATCTGCACGGTGCTGCTTAGTCTCTTCGTCAAGCTGTCCCGGCATATCCGCTGCGGGCGTTCCCTCCTCGGGAGAATATGCAAAGCAGCCTAAACGGTCAAACCGAACCTCGTTGACAAAATCGCAGAGGCTTTCAAACTGCTCGGGAGTTTCTCTCGGGAAGCCCGTAATAAGAGTTGTACGCAGGATAACTCCGGGTATTTTTTCACGGAGCTTGCCGATAAGCTTTACAAGGCTTTCCCTGTCCCCCGGGCGGTTCATTTTGCGGAGCAGCTCGCCGTCGCAGTGCTGAATGGGCATATCAATGTACTTGACGATTTTTTCTTCGCTTGCCATTACCTCGATAAATTCATCGGTAATGCGCTCGGGATAGCAATAAAGCACTCTTATCCACTTTAGCTGAGGGATACTGCAAAGTCTGCGCAAAAGCTCGGGGAGCCTCAATTCGCCGTATAAATCCTCGCCGTAGCGTGTGGAATCCTGGGCTATGACGATAAGCTCACGCACTCCCGCTTCCGCCATTTCGCCAGCTTCTTTGCAAAGCTCCTCCATGGGCACGCTGCGGAATTTGCCGCGAATTTGGGGAATAGCGCAGTAGGAACAGCAGTTGGAGCAGCCCTCGGCGATTTTTAGATAGGAGAAAAACGACAACGTTGTCTGCACTCTGCCGCCTGTCAGGGGCAGCTTTAATTTATCGTCAAAACGGGTGAACTGCTCCCCTGCCAGCACATGGTCGAGAACGCCGCAGATATCGCCGTTGCAGCCAAGTCCTGCTACGGCGTCCACCTCGGGAAGCTCCTTTAATATCTCCTCTTTGTAGCGCTCGGCAAGGCAGCCTGTAATGATGATCTTTTTTATCCGTCCCTCTTTTTTCAGCTCCGCAAATTCCAGTATTGTGTCAATTGCCTCCTGCTTGGCGCTTTCGATAAATCCGCAGGTATTGACGATAACTATATCCGACAGGGCGGCGTCCCAAACAAGCTGGTAGCCTGCTTCCTGCATTTTATAGAGCATTCTTTCGGCGTCCACCTGGTTTTTAGAGCAGCCAAGTGAAACCATTCCAACTTTAACAGCCATTTATAATTCATTCCTTAATATTTTTTTGCGAATGCATATTAACGCATTATAATTATACTATATTTACATTTTTTTTTCAAGGGATTGAGGGATTTTTTGCGTTTGGACTTGTAAATTTTTTGTTAAAATGTATATTTGGGTAAAGTATTATGCGAATCACTTGTAAAATAGCATATTGGGCGGGTAAATTTCATAGAATTACCAAATCCATAACAATAAAAAGGTGAATTTTTGCCATGATGAAATATGTATTTACAATAATGATACTGCTGTCATTTATTGCGGCTGCCGCTATGGGAAAGGGCGAGGCGCTGACGGAGGCGGCTCTTAATTCCCCTGTTGACGCGGTAAATTTATGCATTTATCTGTGCGGCGGAATGTGCTTTTGGGGCGGGCTTATGCGTGTGGCGGAACGGTCGGGGATAACGGATATTATTGCAGGATTTTTCGCTAAAATTTTAGGGGGACTTTTCAAGAATCTTGATAAAAACGGACGTGCATTCAAGGCAATTTGCATGAACGTTACAGCCAATCTGCTGGGGCTGGGAAACGCTGCCACGCCCTTGGGGATAGAGGCCATGCAGGCCATGAAAGAGGAGGAAAAAGCCGAAAACGAGGCGACACCGTCCATGATAATTTTCACTGTTCTGAACACTGCCTCTCTGACGCTTATTCCCTCCACGGCGCTTTCCCTGCGGATAAAATACGGCTCGGAGGACCCTACGGAAATAATCCCCGCCGTCTGGATAACTTCTGCGTGCGCTCTTGCTGCGGCGCTTATCGGTGCGCTTATTTTGGGAAAGGGCGCAAAAAAGTCTGACGAAAAATGAGCAACTTTTCTAACCTCTTACATCTAACCTCTGAAAGGGAAGCCGGTGAAATTTTGAACGTTTGGATAATCCCGATAATAACCGCTTTTATTTGCATTTACGCCCTTGTGAACAAGTGTGATGTTTTTTCGGATTTTCTTGAGGGGGCGGAGGAAAATCTGAAAATGTGCATAGGACTGCTGCCTACGCTTATTGCAATTATTACTGCGATAGGAATGCTGCGTGCTTCGGGGGCGGTGGATATGCTGACGGGGCTTGCTTCGGGGCTGCTGGGCAAATTTGGATTTCCTGCGGAATGCTTGCCTTTGGCACTTATTCGTCCGATCTCGGGCAGCGGTGCGCTGGCGGTTTACGAGGAAATTTTAACGGAATGCGCTCCCGACAGCTTTGCGGGACGTGTTGCAAGTGTTATGCTTGGGGCTACGGAGACGACTTTTTACACCATTGCGGTGTATTTTAGTGCGGTGAAGATCAAAAAGACACGCCATACGTTGCCTGCGGCGCTTTTGGGGGATATTACGGGGTTTATTGTGAGCGTGCTTATGGTGAATATTTTCTTCGGGCGGTAAGGGGTAAAAATTGCGCAGCGCCTTGATTTATGCAATATTTCACTGTTTGCCCACTGACTTTTTTTGCGATTTTGTACGGCGCACAAATTTTTCCTGTGTGCGCACACATTTTTAAAGGTAAAAATCCCGATTTACAGGCGTTTCCTGCCTCCTGCTTCCTATTTTCCTGCTTCCAAAAGCACACATTTTTTTATTTGACTGCCCGAAAGTGTAAATTTACAGCCGCATGGCGAAAAATCGTCCAACGCATTAAGAATGCTCAGGACGGCATTTCCATGATCCAGACTTACGAGGGTGCTCT
>CAMWLD010000272.1 GCA_947175005.1 uncultured Ruminococcus sp.
CATCTGTTCCCCTTTAATTTCATCTTTAATTTTGCGGATATATGCGTGGTTATCGGCGGTATTTTACTGGTGATATACTATCTTTTTATTGATGAAAAATTTCAGGGTGCAAGCGGCGGGGGCAAAAGCGTCGGAAACAGTTCGGAGAATGATACCGAAAATCAAGATGATGCCCGCAATTGACTCATTTTCGGATAAATTTATAAAAAGTTTACATTTTGCGTAATGGAAGGCGGCTGTCCGAGTGGAGGATTATATTATAATTACCGTGACCGAAGAGACCGCAGGACAGCGGCTTGACAAGCTTTTATCGGATCACTGCGCCGCAGACGGAGATATTTCCCTAAGCCGTGCAAGGGCGGCAAAGCTTATAGATGAGGGATTTGTGACGGTAAACGAAAAGACGGTCATGAAAAGCTGCAAGACCAAAGAGGGGGATATTATAACGGCGGTTATCCCACCTCCGCAGGAGCTGACGGTGGAGGCGGAGAACATTCCTCTTGAAATTTTTTATGAGGACGACAGTTTGCTTATTGTCAACAAGCCCAAGGGAATGGTTGTGCACCCTGCGGCGGGGAATTACTCGGGCACCTTGGTAAACGCTCTTTTGTACCACTGCAAGGGGCGGCTTTCCTCCATTAACGGGGTGATACGTCCGGGGATAGTTCACCGCATTGACAAGCTTACCAGCGGTCTGCTGATAGTTGCCAAGACCGACGAGGCGCACAAGGGGCTTTCCGAACAGATAAAGGCTCACAGCTTTACAAGGGAATACCGCGCGATAGTCTGCGGGCGGTTTAAGGAAGCCGAGGGAACGGTCGATCTGCCTATAGGCAGGCACCCTGTTGAACGAAAGAAAATGACTGTTACCAATGTTCACTCCCGTAATGCTGTTACCCATTACAGTGTGATCGAGGAGATGAAAAATCACAGCTTGCTTGCCCTGCGGTTGGAAACGGGGCGCACTCATCAGATACGTGTTCATATGGCGCACATAGGTCACCCTGTTCTGGGGGACGAGGTTTACGGCAAGCCCTTCGGGGGACTGGAGGGGCAATGCCTGCACGCTGCTAAGATCGGATTTATTCACCCTGTCACATTTGAGTATATGGAGTTTGAAAGCGAGCTGCCGCAGTATTTTATGAATGCGCTGGAAAAGGTGAGACGGTAGGAGTAAGAAAGAGAACTTGAAAAAAAGAAAATATATGTGTATGTGAGTAGGTTAAAATATGTGAGGAGTTTTTTAGTTCCATTTAAATAATGGTTGTTAGGATAGGACTTCGGCAGTTTTACCGATCCACATTGACTTTGTCGGATGCCTATGATAATATTCAGACCAACAAATTAGGATTTAGGGGGAAAAGGAGAAGTGAATAAAATTATCCGATTAGAAACTGCAAATTTAAGTATGTGTTTTCGTTTCTGGGATTTTGAATTTAATATAGAAAAAAGGAAACGCATTGAAAGTGATATTCTTAGTGGTAACCGCAGTATGTTTGTGTATGTATATGCCGGAGAATATGTTGCAGGGGTATCTTTATCCGTTTATGATGAAGGCACATATCTCATTTCATACTTAGCCGTAGAGGAAAGATATCAAAATAAAGGGTGTGGGACTGCTCTGATAGAATTTGCGTGTGCTTATGCAAAGGCACGAAATCAAAAAAGGATATTGTTAGAAGTTGATTTTGATAACATAAGAGCAAAAAGATTGTATCAGAAGTTAGGGTTTTCGGCTGAAGAAGCTAATCCGCAAAATAGAATAAGAATGATAAAATATTTAACTTGATTTTGCTCTCCTGGAACTTTGACGAAGGATATAGAAAGAGGAGCATCAACAACCCTAATCTGAAAAGAGAGGTTTTTTATATGAGTTCTTTGCTGCGATCAACAAGAAATACACGTGCGCTGCCTACGGGAACAATGAAATATATCAGAAGCGATTTTCCCGAAAATATTGACGAAGAGGAAATCCGGTGGTTAGCCAGTAATAATATAACCACGATCGTGGATCTGCGTTCGGATAAGGAAATTGCTGCAAAGCCCTGCTGTTTTAAGGAAAAGGACGGGTTTACATATTTTCATCTTCCGGTTGCGGGCGGCGGCGATATTCCGAGATCAATTGAACATTTGCATATGGTGTATGAACAGATGCTGGACGGGCAAATGGAAAAGATAATTGACGTTATCATGAATGCAAAAACAAATGTGATGTATTTTTGCACGGCAGGCAAGGATCGCACAGGCGTGGTATCGGCGGTCATTATGAAGCGGCTGGGCTTTGATGATGAGGCGATCATTGAGGATTATATGAAGTCTAAGGAAAATCTTATGGATATGCTGACGGAATATGTCAGCGTTCATCCGGAGGTGGACATTGAAATAATCATTCCACATAGAGATAATATAGGGCAATTGCTTAAAAAGCTTTAATTTTTTCGCAGCGGCAAAGTGCTTGCAAGCAAAGCGCTGCAAATTATAATAGAGGTGTAACAAAATGATAAAAGATATTTCAAAAATAATCTTTCTTTCGGATATGGACGGCACGCTGCTGACCCATGATAAGCGGCTTTCCGACAAGGACGCCGAGGCGATAGTCCGCTTTCGCAAGGCGGGGGGCACGTTTACCGTCGCTACAGGGCGGGTAATACAGGCAACAAGGCATTATTTCGACCCTATCGGGCTTGACAGCCCTGTTATTCTCTGCAACGGCGGCATGATCTACGACTGCGGCAAGAATAAGACCGCATGGTCGAAGTATCTGCCCGACAAGGCGGCTAAGAATATGGTCAAGGAGATAATCAAAAATTTCCCCCAGGCCTGTGCCGAGATATGCACTCCGAATGCTATCTATGATTACAACATTAACGATTACGAGCGCCACCACTGGAAAATAGGCGGATTTACGGCGAATATCGTAAATATTCTTAATGATGTTCCTGTGGGGGAGTGGTGCAAGATTCTTTTTGCAATGCCCGAGGAAATTGTGGGGGATTTTGCGAAGTTCTGCAGCGAGCTGCCCGAGGCGAAAAATGTTGAGTTTATCACGTCCTCGAAAAATTATCATGAAATGCTGCCAAAGGGCTGCACCAAGGGCGACGCGCTGCTGAAGCTGAAGCAATTGTACGGGAAAAAGGACACTGTGATCGTTGCCATGGGGGATTACAATAATGACATAACCATGCTGAAAAATGCCGATTTTGCCGCTTGTCCCGCAAATGCGCTGGACGAGGTTCAGGATATTTGCGATTATATCTGCATGGAGGACTGCGACAACGGCGCTGTGGCGGAGGTTATTGACTATATTATGGGAGGAATGTAAGGGTTTGACGGTTACAGGGTACCCCTTAAGTTTCAACGTATTTTTGATGTACAAGATCGGGTAAAGGAGCTCAGAACTATGACCGAACAGGAAAAAATGCTGGCGGGGAAAATATATGACCCCAGTGATGAAACTCTTGCGGCTTTGCGCACCAAGGCGCACAGGCTTTGCACTCTCTACAACAACACCTTTGATGATGAAGAGGAAAAAAGGGCGGAGATTTTAAAGGAGCTTTTCCCGAACTCGGGAAAGCTGCTTGCCATGCAGGGGCCTATATATATTGATTATGGCGTGTTTACCAATATAGGCGAGGGTGTTTATGCAAATTTTAATTTTACTGTTCTGGACACCTGCCCCGTGAATATCGGAGATGATGTTTTCTTTGGGCCTAATTGCAGCGTGGTAACTCCCGTGCATCCGTTTAAATATGCGGAGCGCAAGTTCAAATTCAAGCCTGACGGCTCGCCCTATGATGACGAGTACGGCAGACCCATTACCATAGAAAAGGGCGTGTGGCTAGCAAGCAATATTACTGTCTGCGGCGGCGTTACAATAGGCGAGGGGGCTGTTATAGGGG
>CAMWLD010000273.1 GCA_947175005.1 uncultured Ruminococcus sp.
CTAAAAGCTCACTGCGCCAAGCTTTTCAAAAGCTTTCCGCAGGATATCCTTTGACACGGGATAAATGCCGCTTGAACGAACAGGCTTATCGAATTTTATCAGTCGGAAGATCACATAATTTTCCTCGTGTTCCTCATCCGAATAAAAAGCGGCTTCGATATATTCGTCCTTTAACGCATAATAATTTACCGGAGTAAGCTTAACCAAGCAATCCGCATTGCCGTTATTATCCGCTGCCTGCTGCATTTGGCTGCACAGCTCTTCAAAATCGCAGGCAACATAATTCACACGCTTGCAGCGCATGGAGGCAAGCCGCTTTTTCAAGGGCATCTCAGATGCATGCTCTGCCGTTTGCTTTTTGCGGAACAGATCAAACAGGCTCATAATGTGTCTCACCGTTTCATAAAAATTATTGCTTGCATTTTACGCAATCACTATTGCCGCTTGCCCAGTAAATTCTTATACATTTTCAGCCGCACAGGGTCACGGTATTCGGGCTTGATAAGGTAATAAACATAGCTTTCAAGCACATCGGAGGGGTGAAGCATACGTCCCTCTATCTTGAAATTTTCAAAGCCCATGGGAACATACTTCTCAAATATCTGTTCGGGGGTCACATGGGTGTCATAACCTACCGTTTCATAAAAATCCATGCTCATATTGGGACAGGGAAATTCCTTCTCGGGAATGGGCTTTAATGCCACTCTGTCGTTTCCGAAAACCTGTAAATTATGCTCAAACTGCCGCTCCCCCAGAAATTCATAATGCTTCTTTCTGCGGCGGCACTTAGGAGAACAGTACGGGTTTATGAGTATCTCCGCTTTTTCCTTATGAGGTATCTTTTCCAGTTCCTCAAAGCGGTTGTTGAAGTTGTAATCCAGCACCACAAGCTTGTAATCCTTTTCCATTTCCGCTGTAAGCTCATCAAGGTTTTCTATCTGCTTTACGGTTGAGGAAATAAGAGGATACTGCGGATATTTTTCACGGATATATTTTTCCAGCACCGGTACGTTTACTATTATTTCATTAAGTCCGTTTTCGGCAATTCTTGTAATCATATTGCAGAAAGGGTCGGCAAGGTGCTTTTCGGTAACAAGGGGATTGGTGAAGGTGTATCTTATAGGTATCCCCCTGCTGTTGTATTCCTTAATTATCATGTCGATAAATTCCCGTCTGACCGCTCCTGTGGCAGTGCGTCCGCCGTTCCATGCGGCAGGGGGAAAGCAGCCGTAGGAAGAGGCGATCTTTACTCCGGGGTAAAAATACTCCGGGCGGCTTTGAAGCAGGTCTGCCGTAAACAGATTCATTTTATAATTTCCGCAGAAATCGGGCAGGTGAAAATTTATACTCATTTTAAAAACCAATCCTTAATTTAAAGTTGCCGATATGTAGGGAACGTTTAAGAAAATATTTTATTTTCCCGACTCCTTTGCCGCAAGGCTTGCCTTGATGAAATCCGCAAAAAGCTTGTGAGGCTTGTTGGGTCTGGACTTGAACTCGGGGTGGAACTGAACTCCCACAAACCAAGGATGATCGGGATTTTCCACAATTTCGACCAAACGCTCGTCGGGGGAGATACCCGCAAGCCGCAGCCCCTTTTCGGTAAGAGCGGTACGGTAAGCGTTATTAAACTCCCAGCGGTGACGGTGACGCTCGTAAATAAGCTCCTCGCCGTATATCTCACGGCACCTTGAACCTTCTGCAAGCTTGCAGGGGTAAAGCCCCAACCGCATTGTTCCGCCCTTTTCGGTAACGGTTTTCTGACTTTCCATTATATCTATCACAGGATAAGGCGTGTCGCCGAATTCGGTGGAGTTTGCGCCGCAAAGGCCAAGTACATTGCGTGCATACTCAATGACCTCCATTTGCATTCCGAGACATATCCCAAAGGTGGGTATTTTGTTTTCACGGGTGTAGCGAATGGCCTCTATCATGCCCTCAATACCCCTGTCGCCAAAGCCCCCGGGTATAATTACGCCGTCGCAGCCCGCCAGCATTTCACGGGCGTTTGCCGCTGTAAGCTCTTCGGAATTTATCCATTTTATATCCACCTCGGCGTCATTGACAATGCCCCCATGGCGCAAAGCCTCCGCTACGGAAAGGTATGCGTCGTGAAGCATGACATATTTGCCCACAAGCCCTATGCAAACGGACTTTTCCGCCGCCTTGGTGCGCTCCACCATTTGAGTCCATTCGGTAAGATCGGGCTCTCTGTCCTCCAGTCCAAGGTGGTGGCAGACAGCCTTTGCAAGCCCCTCCTTTTCCAGCCACAAGGGCACTTCATAAAGAGAGGGCGCAGTGAGATTCTGAATAACGTCCTCCGGGCGGATATTGCAGAAAAGGGCTATCTTGTGGCGCATATCCTCGGGAATTTCCTTTTCGCTGCGGCAAACTATTATGTTGGGCTGAATGCCTATGCTTAAAAGCTCCTTTGTGGAGTGCTGGGTGGGCTTAGATTTAAGCTCCTCCGACCCCGCAATATAGGGCACCAGGGTCACATGAATGTACATGGCATTATTCCTGCCCACCTCCGTTACCACCTGGCGGATAGCCTCCAGAAACGGAGTGGACTCAATATCGCCCACAGTGCCGCCTATTTCGGTAATAACAATGTCGGTGTTGGTCTCCTGCCCGACTCTGTAGACCTTATCCTTTATTTCATTGGTTATGTGAGGAATGACCTGCACCGTGCCGCCCAGATAATCGCCTCTGCGCTCCTTGTTAAGCACTGTCCAGTATATTTTGCCCGTGGTGACGTTTGAATTTACCGAGAGATTTTCGTCAACAAAACGCTCATAGTGACCCAAATCAAGGTCGGTCTCCGCACCGTCGTCCGTAACAAACACCTCGCCGTGCGGATAGGGGGACATAGTTCCCGGGTCTACATTTATGTAGGGATCGAATTTCTGAATAGTCACCCGATAGCCCCTTTGCTTTAAAAGTCTGCCCAAAGAGGCCGCTGTTATCCCCTTGCCCAGTCCCGACACAACGCCGCCGGTGACGAAAATATACTTAGTTGGCATTATTATTTCCCATTCCTTTCGGTTTTGCAAATGCTAAATTACACTATTATTTTTATTATATCATTTTTTTCGACAAAATGCAAGCCTTTAGGAAATTTTATTGGATTAATATTTTATGGAGTGTTTGTGAATTTTGTTTTATATCAAACAATATACCGAAAAAGATCATTCTCGGCGCAAATGTGATAATTAACGTGTCAGAGGTTAAACAAATCAAACCTATCGAGAATTTTGAGAAATGTCGATCGGAGCGGCAATTTTATCTAACTTATGGGAGTAAACGTCAACTTCATAAAAAATGTTATCCTCCGAGCGAAGCCGTATCTTATTATTATCCATATATGCAATTTCCTCAAACCAAATCCCGCTGTCCATAAGCAGGGCATAGCTTTCAAGGGAAGCATTAATAAAATATACAGCAGCGCCGCAGCCTATAACAACGCAGAAATTTTCATCTTCGGATATTTTTGCACCGGCAGGGTCGCCGTACATTTCGGCAATTTCCGAAATTTTCCTGCCGCTTTTCTTGTCAATAAGATATGCAGTTTCATATTCGTTTGATATTATGTAATTTTGGCTTTCGGCAAGCTTCATTTTTTTCGCCTCTTTCATAACAGTGAAAATTTTATCCGCCCTCATATGAGGATATTGTCGGTAAGTATTTGTCATAATATTCGGGAAATTCATCGGTAATTCCCATTATTTCCCATAAAATATTATCGGGCAAATACAGAGCGGGAGCGAATGATTTTACAAACCGCTCCCGCCATTCTAACAAATACACCGTGCCGCCGTTTACAGCCGATTTTTTCACAAATCAGTAGGCCGCAGCAGCTCATATTAATTATCCTACCGC
>CAMWLD010000274.1 GCA_947175005.1 uncultured Ruminococcus sp.
GGGACACCAGATCCTAAGTCTGGCGCGTCTGCCAATTCCGCCACACCCGCATTACTGTTTAATTATATCACATTTATTGGAAAATGTCAAGCAAAATTTTGGGATTAAATAAATTGTATAATAAAAAAGGTAAAAGGGAACGACATCTTCTAAAAGTTTATTTAACCCTCGCCACTATATCACGCAGAAAAACGGTAATATAATCCCTTATTTCATTGCCGGGTCTATGATCCAGTCCCGGATTAGTTTTACATTCAATATTATTCAAGCCGAGAGTTTTAACTAACTCCTGATATTTTTTCCACCTGTCCGGCATGCCGTTTTTTCCGAATAACCGATATATCTGTTGCCGTTCTTCTTCCGTAAATGAATCATCGTATGGAACAGGATCATTAAAATCCATATCACCCATATAATAAAGCTGCTTTACCGCCTTATAGCAATCATAATCAAAGCTGCAGTAAGAATCCGTGTTTCCCATGCCGTTAGGCCATATCAAAGTTTCCCCATGATATGTCTTCAAAGGCAGGGTAAAGGCATGCATATTTCCGCCGCCGACAGCCGCCAAAATATACTGTGGGTGAAGCAATGTAAAACGGTGGGCAAAGACTCCGCCTGAAGAAAATCCCTTAATTATAAATTTATCATACAGCTTAATTCCTGAAAGAAGAAAACGATTTTTTATATACCGAAACATAGCTATCAGCTGTAAATCAATTCGCTCTATCGGAGAATCTGTAACCGACATAGCTCTGCTTGTAAGAGCATGGGTAAAGATATTAGTATTATTTTCTTTGTCTTCGGGTCGCGGAAAAAGCGGCATAATAATAGGGCATTGCAGAACTTTTGCCAGCTCATGAGGAAACCCGCCTGTATTTAATTCAAATACAGCTTTCTCATAAACAATTGCGCATGCCTTATCCATAGAGCCCACTTCGCCCACGGAAGGACCTTCAACTATCAATACCGGCGTCTCACTTATTATGGAAGGCAAATACATGTAATAACCGAAATTAAAACCCAATTCCGGCTTTGCAGAGCCTTTAAACAGAAATCCGTCTAAATCGCCGTTCTTTTCTAAACTATCATTGACGGGATCATTTTCTGCGATACAGTTGATAATTTTTTTGGCATTCATGTCTCTTCTAAACCTTCTCCTTATGTTTTGATTTCGCTTCTTAATGTCATTAGCATAATATTTATGCAACATTCGGTTTCTGTAATTCTGCCACACCCGTATTGCTATTTAATATTATCACATTTTTGGGAAAATGTCAAGTAATTTTTGAGTAAAATGCGTAATAAATACTCAACCATTGGTTTATAGTATAATGCAATTTGGGCAAATTTCATATAAATAATTTGTACAATAGCAAGTGTTTGAAAAAGTTTGCTATAATTTGCAAAAATACTATTAACAAATAATGGATATTGCAGTAGAATATTAATAGGGGAAATATGGTCATTGTTATATGCTCAATAGTGCAAACAATGGAAAAAATCTCCCGGTAGCCTAAGCCTCCGGGAGAACATTTTTTACGGACTATTTCTTCCTGTCAAAGAACAGCACATACACTACTCCCAGCCCCACTGCCGCTGCGAGCGCCGAAACGATCACCTTAACGGGCATTGCCACACCGCCGCTTTGAGCGGGGGAGTCGGTTACGGCGGCTTCGGAAAAGTCGTCGGGGTCTTCGGAGAGATAGGATTCCGAAAGGGTTTCGGAAATGCTTGTTGTGCCGCTTTCGGAGCCGTCGCTAACGGCATCGTCGTTGACGTCACCGCTGCTGACAGCAATGCTGCTGTCGCTGCCTGCTGTGCCTGTATTTTCGGGGACGCTGCTGTCGGCAGATGTCACGGTTTCCGAGGGGGCGGTCATGCTCTCGGTCGCCTCTGTGTCGGCTGTCACGCTTTCGGAGGCTGTTTCGCTTGTTTGGGCGGGAACTTCGCTGTGCTCCTCGCTGCCCGATAATACCAGCAGATACGCCGACAGGGGAGGTGCTTCAAAGGAAATCGTATTGTCCGACCGTGAGGAGAACATTTCCGCGTCACAAGGTATTATTTCCGCATTTTCGTCAATGGTATAGGCGCTTGTTACGGTATAGCTGTAGCGCACGGTTTGCAGGTCTATTTCAAACTCCTGTGGGTTTATGAGATTTTTATTTGTGACGATGACCCGTACAGTTTCGGGATTTTCGGTATCTGCTGCGGCGTAAACGGAGTTCATGGAGCTGCCGCCGTTTTCCGCTTGAATAAGCTTGCTGCCAAAGCCTGAACCGCTGCCGTCGTAATTATTGAAGAGATTTATTGCCGCTTTCTGGAATGAATAATCGGTACTCACAGGGGAGAGGCAGGCAAGGTAGACCTCTTCCTTGGCGAATGTTCCCAGGGCGTCGATCTGAGCGATAGCGCCGCTCATATCGTCCCCGCCGCCGAAATCATATTCGGAAAAGGAAAGCTTTGTGCCGGGATAATTTATGCGGATTGAGGCTTGCAGGGTGGGAATAAGGGGAGTGAACTGCTTATTCAGGAGAACGGTGGGACTGTTTTCGGTATAGTCCGAATCCCACAGGGTGCGTACCGACTGCATTCTGTATGCTCTCGCCTCGTCGCCGCTGCCTGTCAGGACAGACACGCCCATGGGGGTGGTCGCCTCTGTGAAATAGTGCACATCAAGCACATCAAGCAATCTTACGCCCGCATCTTCCTCCCGCTTACGCATAGAGGCAAGGTAATAGTCGATAAACCAGGAATATTCCTTGTCTGCACCGCTTCTGTTGTTCCAGGCGGTCTGGTTGTTAAGGTTGATACAGCCCTGAAGTCCGCTGAGGGACGGGGCGAAAATAAGCGCCTCGCTGTCAATGGTCTTAACGGAGGACGAAAGCTCGACCGAGCGGCTAACCAGTTCCTCGGGAGTCACCTTTTCCAGCCCCAGCACCGAAAAGCGTTCCGCCCATCTGTCAGGCTCGCTGTCCAGCAGATAGCCGTTCATGCCGCCCTCGTTTGCCGAGCCGTAGCGGTTCACCAGGTAGCTGACGTATTCGTCGGTATAAACAAAATTGTCCTTGGTATCGGGTTTATTGAGGTATGTATCCTCTTTTGAGAAAAGCACTTTTTTCCAGCGGGTGTTTCGTGAAAGCTCGTCGGAGCTTACAACTCCGCTGCCGTCCGCTGCGGCGTAGCCCATCATCTGCAATGTCAGCAGCCGCATGGGGGAATTGCCTGTAAGACTGCGGACATAGAGATTATCCGCAAGCTTGCCGGGGGCGTTTTCATCGCCTGCGGAATAAGCTTTTTCGGGGTAGTCGATATGGCGGTTTTTGCCGTCCGTGCCGCCGTTTGCGAAGTTTGTTTCCCAGTTGTAGGAGGAAATTTCCGCACCGCTAAGCTTTACCACCGTTGCAGTCACGCCCTCCATATCTCCTTTATCGTTGATACCGTAAATATAAGGGCTTATTTCTGAGGCGGTTTTGTCGGGGTATATGGTGATCGTTCCCGTACTGCTTTCGGGGATTATCTCCCGCTCGTCTGCGCCGCTGACGCTGCATTCGTCCCACCCCGTTGACAGGGCTGCCACGGCTGCCGCTGTTATCGCAGATATTACGGCGGATATTCTCTTTATTTTTTTCATATTTTTGCAGATCACTTCTTTCGGAGGCAAGAAGCAAGAGCTTTGCAATGCTTCGGCGCAGTTATTTTCTATATTTTTATTGGAAAAATTTTCCAAAAAGCTATACTCAAAAAGCTTCGTAATTTAATTATACATCATTCCTAAGAAAAAAGCAAGTGAAATTTTTGCCGTGAAAAAGCTGCTTAATTCATCAGGGTAAATCCGTAAATTCCCGCCTGTCCCTTAATGTTGAAG
>CAMWLD010000275.1 GCA_947175005.1 uncultured Ruminococcus sp.
TTATATGCTTTTCCCCCGCCTACGGCGGGAGAAAAGCCGCAACCCAAAGTCATTTGTTTATTTATTCTTTTGGGAGTATTTCTTTTTCAGCCCCACCAAGGTTTTCTGCAATGTCTTGTCGGTCACAACACACTTGTCACGGTCGTAATGCAGCCCCGTAATGTCCCAAAGCACAGGGCATATGCCGCCCCTTGCAAGAGAAGTGTCGCAAACCTTTGATAAATACCGCCTTACCGAAGCCTCATCCTTGTTTTCCTTGGGGCAGCCGTATTCTCCGATAATAACGGGAATGCCCTTGTCCACAAAGGTCTTTTTCAGCATATCCATCTGTTTGTCCATTTCCGCAAAATCCGCCTTAGTTCCCCATGTGTAAGCAGATTTGCCCCAGCTTGCGTCCTCCGTAAGAATAGCAAAGGTAGAGGGATTGTAGTAATGCACCGAAACAGCGCAGCGCTTTGCCTCGTCCTTTGGCATTTTGAAAAGCGGGTCGCAGGTGTGTTCAATATCGGTGTTGTAGCCGGAAATAAGCAAATGCCGCTTGCCGTTGTTGCCGCCCGATTTCCTCACCACGTCCACAAATTTCTGATTGATCTTGTTGACATAATCATAGCTTTCTTCCTTGCCCTTATTTCCGCCGTAGTGATTCCATACGGATATCCACCCCAGTTCTTCATTCTGTGACTCAAATATCAGCTTGTCGCCGTAATTCTTGAAATTTTTCGAGACCTGCTTCCATATAGCCTCATATTTTTTCAGACAGTTATCAAAATCCGTGGGAACATTTTCCAGCCAGCCGCCGTCCCAGTGCAGATTGATGATAACATACAGATCCGCGTCCAGCGCCCAGTCCACAACCTCATTGACCCTTTCCATATACGCCTTGCTGATCGTGTACTTGCCGTCATCGCTCATCAGATTTGACCAGCCCACAGGTATACGCAGTGTGTCAAACCCCGCCTTTTTGTAGCCCTTTATCATATCCTCCGTGACCACAGGACTTCCCCATGCAGTCTCATAAGCCTTAGGCGTGCCGTCACCCCATTGGTCTATCCAGTCCCCGCAGGATTCAAAGGTGTTGCCGAGATTAATGCCAATGCCCATGTCATTTACGATCTCCATGGTTGACATATTCCGCATTTCGGTTTTCTTGTCCGCCGCCGCAGCGCTGTCCACCGCCAGCGAGGAAACAGCCCCCGCCATTATAACCGTTGCCATGAAATTCGCCAGTATTTTTTTGAACTTCATAAAATACCTCCATTTCCAAAGATTGATTTATAATAATTATACACTTTTAATTGCGATTTGTCAATAACTTTTAGTCAAAACACTCAAAAAGTGTTAACTATACATTTCTAATATCTTTATATCTAGCCTCTAGCCCTCTTACCTCTAGCCTCTAACAATTACCGCCGCCGAAAACACCCCATTATCATCACTTACATTCAAATGTCCCCCGTATTTTTCGGCAGCCCGCCTTATCCCACGCAGACCGTTCCCGTGAAGCACCTTGTCCTTTTTCACAGTAGCAAACCCGCTTTTCGCAGGACGTTCCCCCTCAAATTTATTTTCACAGTATATCATCACCATGTCCATCTGCCGCT
Organism: uncultured Ruminococcus sp.; assembly: GCA_947175005.1. Lineage (GTDB taxonomy): Bacteria > Bacillota > Clostridia > Oscillospirales > Ruminococcaceae > Huintestinicola. The sequence goes on from CAMWLD010000275.1 coordinate 1,602, forward strand.
TTACCGTCAGCCTTACCACCCTGTCCTCCGAGGACAGCTTTGCCGCCGCTTCACAGGCATTATCCAGCAGATTCCCGAAAATAACACACAGATCAAAATCGGAAATACCCCCTCCCGAAAGATCAGCGGAAAACTCCGTCAAAAGCATAACCCCCTCTTTTTTCATCTCCGACTCTTTAGTCGCTATCAGCATATCCAGTACCGCAGACCCCGTCTTTGCAGGCAGGGGAGCGCCCAGCAGCTCATTTTCCGCCTCACCTAAATATTTCCTTGCCCCCTCAATATCCCCCTTGTCCAGCAGCGCCGATACAGCAGCCATGTGATTGCCTATGTCATGCCTGATCTGCCTTGCCTCCGCCCAGCGTTCGTTAATGCGGTTGTAGTGATCCACCTCCGCCTGCCGCAGCGCCGTGTCTCTTGCCTTTTTCAGCTGTCCGGCTGCAAATATCCCGCTTACCGTTACCCCAACGCATATTCCCAAAAATAACAGCCCTGCAGGATTTACCGCCTCACCGAAAATATTCGCCTGCCTGTAAACCCCTATTATCTTATAAGGATAACCTGCTCCGCTATCATTTGACGTAAAATACCCCGCACCCAAAAATGCAGCCGAAATAAAAAACACAACCCCCGCAAACACCCTCTTCCCCTTGCTTTCCATTCCCATGATCCCCGCCGAAATAAGGTAAACCGTAAGGCAAACCGCGGCTCTGCAAATTATCCCCAGCCCCAGAAACGTCCCCGCCGAAAGAGGATAGCAGCAGGAGCGGAAAGCGCTTACCGACTGTACCGCCCTCGACAGATCGCCAATCCCGATCAGCCTGTCCGCCGCTAAAATATTCCCGCCGTAAATGCAGCATATCCCTATAATAAACGCCGCCCCGAAGCCGGCACCCCTTGCCCCGTTATTTCCCTTACCCGCAAACTCTCTCGTCCCCAGCGCATACAATACCCCGCAAACCGCCGCCGCCATAAGCGCCAGCAGATCGCAAACGCCGCCACCCACCGCCGCAGTAAACCCCTCCTCGGGTTCAGCGCTTATACGCAGACTCTCCAAGCCGTAAAAATCTGCCCTTGCCTTTGCCGCCCCCCTTGCCACACTTCCGTCAAATATGCTCACCTGTGACATCTGAGCCGCATTCATGTTCAGCCTCGCCAGATAATCTCCATATTCCAGGGAATATTCCAGCCTCCCAATGCAGTATCCCAGCACCTCCAAACGCCCCTGCGCCTCTTTTTCGGTCAGATCGTACCTCCCCGCAATTTCCTCCGCTTCATCTCTCGTGTATCTCTGCAAATAAGGCAGACTCTCCCTCCCTCTCGTAAGTCTCTTGTTCGCCTCAATATATTCCGTCAGCGCCGCCGATTCGCCGTACAGCCTGTCCAAAGCCTCGTCATATTCATTATATTCTATTTCCCTCAGTATACCCCTCGCCGCCCTTATAAGGCTTGTCTTGACCGCCCCGTCCTCCGTTACCGCATATTCGCCGGACACGGAATTTGTAAAGCAAATAAGTAAATTCAGCACCGCCGCTCCGACTAACACCCCGAAAAAAGCCAATTTGCAATAACCTTTCATTGTAATTTCCTAAGCCCCCATTTTTTTATTAATATCCATAACAGCCACATTAACTTGTGAAATTTTTTACAGTATATCCGGTGAACACATATTTTTTCGACATATTTCTATGCACATTTCCTCAAACTTAATATAAATTCCTAATACCACCGCATTTGCTTACAGCAAATCATTTATATTAATATTATAACACAGCGCAACAAAAATGTCCATTAAACTAAAATGAAAAATTGATTAATTTTCTATAAACTCAATCAGTGACTCACAGAAACCGAAAAATTATACCGACAATCACAAAATGTCAATTCACCCGCAGTATTTCCTCCAGCAGCGGCTTTCTCCGCCGCCTGCTCACAGGAAAAACGCTGCCGTCACGCATTTTCAGCCTGTCCGAATCCACCGAGCGAATTTCCTCCACCCTCACATATACCCCCTTGTGAATTTCAAAGTACTTCCCTCCGGGCAAAAGCTCCGCAATTTTTCCCACAGCCATATTAGCGTCCACCGCACCCGAAACCGTGTGCAGCAAAGTCCCTCGCCCCCTTGATTCCACCGCATAAATCTCACGAAATGGAATAACCTCCCTGCCGCCGCTAGCCGTCATAACCGTAAGATTCCCCTCGCCAAGCCTCTTAAAATAACGCTCCAATACACT
>CAMWLD010000276.1 GCA_947175005.1 uncultured Ruminococcus sp.
ACATTATATAATCTTTTGAATATCAGCCGAGCTTTCTGAATACAGGCATAACGTCAAGAGGAGCAGCGACGGTAATGGTCTGCTTTCCCTCGTAAACAGCTTTATCGTTGATATTTTCCCATTTTCCTTCGGGAAGATAAACGTCGATTTCTCTTGCGCCGAGCCTCAGCACGGGAGCAACAAGATAATCGCTGCCGAACATATACTGCTTCGAATAAACCTCTGCAATATTTTCCGGCATACAAACATCTCTTTTTTAATTATTATACCATATCGGGTTAGCATTTTCAAGACAAAAGAAGCTTTTCTAGCACAATACAGCTATAATTTATCCAATGCCTTGACACGCTCATAATTATGTTGTATAATATTTTTAGATGATAGGGAGGTCTTTATATGAGTATGAAAAAAATAGTTTTTGTTTTAACAGCATTAAGTATAGCAGCGGCTCTGAACGCCTGCGGATATGCGTCAGCCGATAGTTCTGCCCTTTCGCCGAATTTCGCGACGGCTTCTGCGAGCGTTGACGAAAATGCAGTACCCGAATTTGATATTAAAGGAGAGCTTGTGAAAAGTCAAAGTCATGGAATTAAAATAGATAATTACGGTTCGGTATTTGCTTCAAAACCCGAGGAAAACGCCAATCCTCTTATAGCAAATATTTTCTGTGCCGATCCTACCGCTGTGGAATACGACGGAAGACTTTATGTATACGGCACAAACGATCAACAGCAATATGAAGCTGTAGGCAGCGACGGCAGCAATACTTACGAAAAAATAAAGTCTATAGTAATGCTTTCCACCGACGATATGGTGAACTGGACTTATCACGGAATAATAGACATTGAGAAAATATCTCCATGGGCTATCGCTTCATGGGCGCCGTCGGTAACATCACGGGTCGAGGAGGACGGTAAAACTCATTTTTATTTGTATTACTCCAACAGCGGCTGCGGCGTTGGAGTAATAACAGCCGAAAATCCTCTCGGACCTTGGACAGACCCTCTCGGCGAACCGCTGGTGTCCACCTCAACAAAGGGACTTAAAGGCTGCCCTAATCCCTTTGACCCGGGAGTTTGCATTGATGAAAACGGCACAGGCTGGCTTACGTTCGGCGGAGGAAAAGCTCCCGGCGGCAGTGAATATATGCCCGGTTCAACGAGAATAGTTCAGCTTGGGGAGGATATGATATCATTTGCAAGCGAATTTGCCGAAATTCCCGCTCCGTATTTCTTTGAAGCAAGCGAGCTGAATTATATAAACGGCACTTACGTCTATACCTACAACAACAGTTGGGATAAACGCCTCCAATGGGAATACAAGGATTTTTCGAGGCCTGCCGCCTGCAGCATGGCGTATATGACGACCAAAACGCCCCTTGATACCGATAGTTGGAAATACAGCGGCGATTATTTTAAAAATCCGGGAGAGCAGGGACTTGATTACAGCAACAACCATACTCATCTGCAAAAGTACTCGGACAAATATTATTTATTCTATCATGCGCTTTTCCCGCAAAAGGCTCTCGGAACTGAGGGCGGATTCCGCAGTCTGTGTGTGAATGAGATCATCGTTAATGAGGAAACGGTGGAAATATTAAAAGGCTCGGGTACAAAAAAGGGCGTCGAGCAAATAAAGAATGTAGACCCATACAAGGTAAATCAGGCTGAAACTTTTTTTACCGCTTCGGATATTTTATACTCGGATTCCGAGGAAAACGGAAATATGTTTATCGGCGGAAACAGCGGTTCATGGACATATGTCAGGGGAGTGGACTTCTCCGAAAAAACCTCCTCGTTTGCCGCAAGGGTAAATGGCAAGGGCAGGATAGAGGTATATGCCGACAGCATTGACGGAGAATATCTTGCCGCAGTTGAATTTGACTGTGATGAATTTAAAAATGTTTATTCCAATGATATAAAACAAGTCGAAGGTGTACACGACCTTTATTTTGTAATTTCAGGCAGCGGTATGCTTTTTGATGAATGGCAATTTTTATCCCGAAAATAAAATATCCACATACAGAAAAATCCTCCGACTTCGTTTTTGAAGTTCGGAGGATTTTTTGCGTGCGAAAGTATTTTTACATTACATAATCTTTTGAAAATCAGCCAATCTTTCTGAATACAGGCATAGCGTCAAGAGGAGCAGCAACGGTAACAGTCTGCTTTCCGTCGTAAACAGCCTTATCGTTGATATTTTCCCATTTCCCTTCGGGAAGATAAACATCGATTTCTCTTGCGCCAAGCTCAAGCACGGGAGCAACAAGATAATCGCTGCCGAACATATACTGCTCGGGAAGATTCCAGCACTTTTCATCCTCGGGGAATTCAAAGAACATTGTTCTTATAAGAGGCGCACCTGTTTTTGAAGTTTCCTCCATAAGTCCTGCAATATAGTCCTTCATGGAAAGGCGAATGTCAAGCCATTTCTTCATAATTTCGTATGCCTTGTCGCCATAGCTCCACAGCTCGTTAGGATGACCTGTGTAAAGATAGCCGCCGCCGAAGTTTCTGTCGTCAAGCTTGGGAATATCCCAGTCAGGACCACGATTGCCGTGCATACGGAGAATAGGACAGAATACGCCGTACTGATACCAGCGGATAAGCAGCTCGATAAAATCGGGATCGTCGTGTTCCTCTGTCATAAAGCCGCCTATGTCGGTTGTCCACCAGGGAATACCTGCAAGCCCCATATTCTGACCTGCAATTACCTGATCCTTGAAGGACTCAAAATTCGACTGAACATCGCCTGTCCACACGAGAATCCTATACTTCTGGCTGCCTACCCATGCCGAACGGCAAAGGTTTACCGCTTCCTTGTCACCCATTGCTTCCTGCCCGTTCCAGAAAGCCTGGGCATACTTTTTAGGGTACTCACAGCCAACCTTAGAGCCTCTGCCTGTATAGTAACGGTAGTTGTCGAAATCATATTTTGTGCTGTCAGGCTCTGCATTGTCAAGCCAGAAAAGGTCAATACCCCAGTCACGGTAATTCTTCTTGCACTTGCCCCATACAAATTCCTGAGCCTCGGGATTGAAGAAGTCAACAGTTCCGCAGTCGCCTTCATAATCATAGGTCTGGATAGAACCTACATCGGTTGTGCTTATAAGAGCCTTCTGTTCCATTTCGTAGTAGTTTTCGCTTCTCTTGTCTACGGAAGGCCATACGGAAACCATGACCTTTGTTCCCATTGAGTGAAGCTCGTCTGTCATAGCCTTTACAGCGTCTTTACTCCAATATTTTTCGTCAAATTTCCAGTCGCCCTGATATGGCCAGTGGAAAAAGTCAATAACAATAACATCAAGCTTTATGCCAAGTTCCTTGTATCTTCTTGCTACCTCAAGCACCTCATCGGGTGTACGGTAACGGAGCTTGCACTGCCATAAACCGAGATAATCCCTGCTCATAACGGGAGCACGTCCAACGCACTCGGTGTAGTTTGTTACGATCTCGGCAGGAGTGTCATCAGCAGTTATCCAGTAATCCACCATATCGCTTTCGTCTGCGATCCACTTGGTAATATTTGTGCCGAATGCCGCTTCGCCTGTTGCGGGATTGTTCCAGAGCATACCGTAACCCTTGCTTGAAATAACAAAAGGAACACTTACCTGTGAGTTTCTCTGTTCAAGAGGAAGAACGGAGCCTTTAAGGTTAAGAATAGACATCTGGTACTGTCCCATGCCGAAAAGCTTTTCTTCCGGGTCGGACTCAAAGCGTGCTGTGATCTTAAATCCGTCCGAAGAAAGTCCCTTGTACTCTCTTGATTTTGTCTTGTAGCAGATAGCCTCCTTGCGGATTGAGCCGTGATAAAAGCTGTAATATTCCT
>CAMWLD010000277.1 GCA_947175005.1 uncultured Ruminococcus sp.
CAAATTCAGACAGGCCGCGGTCATAGTACATCTTCATAAGCCTGTCAAAAATAGGCCTGATGTAACCTCCCCAGAAGAATATCACAAAAACAGCCAGCGCCGCCAGCACCATAAGCCGCCCCGTAAGTCCCCCGAAAATAAGCGTCCACCCCATGTACACAGCGTCCAGAAACGCCAGCCACTTAGCCTTGCAGGGGATAATAAACATGATCATGATAATGTCGTCCGGGTTTATCACAGCATAAGCGCAGAACAGCGACAGAAAGAAGATAGAATTGCTCGCAACCCCCGAAATAAGCCCGCCGACCAGCGTAAACAGCCACCCCAGCAGCAGATAATGAGTAAATCTCCTGCTGCCCATTGCATTTTCCAGATCACGCCCGATTCCGTAATAAAACATCAGCGTTATCATTATCCATAAAGGGCTGCTGTTTATGGGCGTTAGCATAAATGTCAAAGCCCGCCAGACCTGCCCCTCAAAAAACAACCCCCTCAAAAAGATCATAAGTCCCGAGATCCTGTATCCGCTGACCATATCCCCTATAAAAACCACCGCCATAGTAATAACAATGTAGGTCATCAGCCCGGGCATATCTATCCTGTTCAGAAGCCTTTTCAATTTGTTCCGAAAATTCATATATATCCTCCTTTTCAAAGCGTAAAAACTATCTACCGAAAAATCCCGTATCATAGGGCTTTGCGGCAGCCCGTCCACGGGAAAAATTTCCTCATAAAAATATTATACCACACCTTGGGGAATATTTCAAGAAAACTCTTGCAATTTTTTCAAAAAAAGGTTATAATATTCTTGTAGGAATTTTTAAAAACGGAGGTATAAAAAATGAGCTACCAAGTAACACCCGACACAATTATCGGCGACATCCTCGACAAGGATATGGACACTGCTCCCTATTTTCTCGAAATAGGAATGCACTGCCTCGGCTGCCCCGCGTCCAGCGGCGAATCCATTGCCGACGCCTGCGCAGTTCACGGCACCGACGCCGATGCGCTTGTAGCAAAGCTCAACGAGCATTTTGCAGCCAAGTAAACTGTGCGTGTCAAACAGGCTTTGGGGTATTTCCTCAAAGCTTGTTTATCGGCATTTTAGCATTAAATTTCACCGTAAATTTCTGCGGCATTTTCCGCATTTATATAAATTTCACAAGCGATTTTTATCTATACATAAGCTAAAAAATTTCAAACAGGAGCATTTTATAGCAGCGCACTGAATTTTCCTGCCTCTTGCTTCCTGCCTCTTGCTTCTCAAACCGAAGGGGGATGTTCATTAACATGAAACCGGACAGCCGTCTTGCCCTTTGCGCCGATATGGTGCAGGGCGATTACATATGCGATATCGGCACCGACCATGGCTATCTGCCCGCATACCTCCTGTCCACGGGCAAATGCAGCCGTGCACTTTGTTCCGATATAAATACGCTTCCGCTCAAATCGTCCGAAGAGCACCTGAATAAAGAGGGCGTTGCCCATATGGCAAGCTTCTGCCTCTCAAACGGCTTTGAAAGCCTTGATATAACAGGCGTTACCGATATTGTCATAGCAGGCATGGGAGGGGAGACCATAGCGGAAATTTTGTCAAACGAAAAATCCCGCTGCCCCGCAAATTTCATTTTGCAGCCCATGTCACGGGCGGAAATACTGCGGGATTTCCTTGCGGAAAACGGCTTTGAAGTAATAAGCGAAAGGGCGGCAGTCTGCGGCGGATTTGCCTATGCCGTAATGAGCTGCAAATTTACGGGTGCGCCTTACATAATATCCCCCGAACGCCGTATCACAGGGATTTTATCCAAAGACGACCCCGATTCCCGCGAGTATGTTTCGCGGCAAATTTTACGAATAATATCAGCTGCCCGCGGACTTATTAATTCATCGGATATGACCCGGAAAAGCAAAGGTGAAAACAGCCTGTCGCTGGCGGAAAAAATCCGCTCCGACTGGGTCTTTGAATGATAAAAAACGCAAAATATATTCGGCATATTTCCTCACAAAAACAACATCGGAAAGGAAAATTTTTTATGATAACAGTCAAGGATATTTACAATGAAATAGATAAGCGCGCCGCCTTTGATTCGGCGGAAAGCTGGGATAACTGCGGCATTCTTGCAGGCGACCCCGAAGCGACCGTCACCAAGGTGATAACCGCCCTCGACATAACAAAGGAAGTCGTGGAAGAGGCTGCCCAAAAGGGTGCAGAGCTTATCGTAAGCCACCACCCCGTGATCTTTCACCCACTGCATACCGTGCTGCAAACCACCGTCACGGGAATGCTGCTGCAAAAGGGAATTTCCGCCATATGTACCCACACCCCCTTTGATATGTCCCCAAGCTGCATGGCAAAAGGTCTGCTGGATATTCTGGAAGAACCTCTGGGGCTTATTCGTTCCTCCGAAGAACCGCTGGAAATAACAGGGGAAAATTTAAGCATAGGAAAGCTTTACCGTCTGCGTGAACCATTGTCTCCCGAAACTTGCGCAGGGAGGCTGAAAGAGGCTTTGGGCTGTAAATATGTGCGATTCTCCCGAGGGGGTAAAAGCCTTTCAAAAATTGCGTTATGCTCGGGCTCGGGAGGCAGCGAGATCTCTCTTGCCATGGAAAAAGGAGCGGACGCTCTCATCTCCGGGGACTTTAATCACGATCAGTTTATTGACGCTCTGAACAGCGGCTTTGTATTGTTTGACTGCGGCCATTTCCATACCGAGCGTATCTTTGCAAAGCTTATGTGTGAAGCGCTTTCAGAGGCATTTCCCATGCTGGAGGTAACGGCTGCGGAAAGCTGTACCGACCCCGTGGAATATGTATGAACACTTCTGAAAAAACAAGCCTGCAAATGCGCATATTCTCTCCCAAGTCCCCTTTAAATTATACCACGAATTTTCTTTTATGTCCATATCTTTATGCAAAATTTTTAAAAATTCTGCAATTTTGTAATATTTTACAATTGTGAAAAATTGAAGCCGATATACCCGGATTACAGCAGAAAAAATGATTGCTCAGAGGAAAATATTGGAGGTAAAGTAATGACTAAAATGGAGCTCAAACAAATACTTAACAGAAACAATATTCCGGAATGGTATTATAATCTTGATGAAAAAGGTGAGACAGACCAACGAGTGTGCTTAAAGAAAGAAAATAATATTTGGAAAGTATACTTTACCGAACGTGGAGAGGAATTGGATGTAATGCATTATAATTCAGAATCAGAGGCATGTGATGATGTCCTTAGACGTTTTAAACGTTTTAATATAAAGTAGACTATTGAGTTCAAGTGTGCTTATTCAGATACCGGAGGAAACGTTCGGAAAATTTCTCAAAAAAACGGAGTGCAAAAAAATGCTGAACATTTTATACGGCCTGCCCAAAACGGGCAAATCATTCGCCTTAACAGAGCAGATCAGGGACGAGATAAAGGCAGGCGGGAAGTGCCTTGTAATTATCCCCGACCAGTTCACCTTCGAGTATGAACGGCTGCTTTACAACCGCCTGGGTGCAGGGCTTTTCAACAGCGGAAGCTTAGAGATACTCTCCTTTTCCCGCCTTTCGAGATTTGTTTTCGAGCGCACTGTCCGCCCCGATCTTGAGGGGGCGGACCTTACCGCAAAGCTTGCGGTCATGTTCATGTGCGTCAAAAAATCCCTTGCCGACGGTTCGCTGGTCTACTTTAAAAAGCAGGCTGCCCGCCCTGATTTTGCAAAGACGGTAATGACCATGACCACCGAGCTTATCCACTCTGGAGTTACTCCCGAAATTTTGGGCGAGATCGCCGATAAAGCCGCTCGCAAAAAGGGTATGAAC
>CAMWLD010000278.1 GCA_947175005.1 uncultured Ruminococcus sp.
GGGGAAAGAGAGTCCAGAGGGAAAACCGCGCAGGGGGGAGAGGGGGGCGGCCTACCGTCCCCAGCAAGCCCTGAGCGCCCCCTCTCCCCACTGGGAGGTTGTCCCTTTGGTCGGCAACTTACAGTCGTTTGCAATGTTAAGCATTTCACAAATAAAGTCACATTTCATAATAACAGACAAGTCACATTAACCAATAAACCAACGCATTTCAAAACACATTCACAGTAACACAATGCAGCTCCTCAGTGTGGTAGGGGAGAAAAGCTGGTTCACGGCGTGGTAGGGGAGAAAAGCCGGTTTATGGCATGGTAGGGGACAAAGCCATTCCTCGGCATTTGAGAGGAAAAAGCCTCTCCCCGGCGCATGAGGGGGAAAAGCCCCACAGCATTTGAGCGCTTTTTTAAGAGTTTTTCCATAATTCTCAAATACCCCTTGCATTTTCCCAAAAAATATGGTAGAATAGAAAAAAAGACACTGTGCCCTTTGGATAAACGGACAAATTTTTTGGAGATGATTTTGTGATAGGCTCAAAAAAACTGATTGCTTTGTGTATCTCAAGACTTAACGACTATACCTGCAACGAATTTATAGCCGCCTTCGGCAGCCGCCTGGCGGAGAATAACTGTGCCCTTTTTGTCTACGGCACCTGTACCGACCTTTACTGGAATACCATGGACGAAAGCGGCGAAAAAACCGTGTTCGAGCTTATAGATTACGACAGGCTGGACGCTATGGTTTTCTTTGATGAGAAAATAAAGGATAAAACCGTGACAAATCAGCTTGTGCAAAGATCTGTTGAACATAACATTCCCGTTATCTGCATTGACGGGCAGTACGATAAATGCGTTAATATAAGTTTTAACTACGACAGCGGATTTGAAAAGGTAGTGCGCCACGTGATCGAGGAACATAAAGTGCGGGACGTTCACTTTATGGGCGGCATTGAGGGGAACGATTTTTCCGAAGTGCGCCTCAATTGCTTTAAAAAAGTGCTGGAGGATAACAATATCCCCTTTAATGAAGATATGGTAAGCTACGGGCAGTTCTGGTCGGAGCCTGCAAGAATGGCGGCGGAAAAACTGGTGGAGGAAAACCGTGTGCCCAAAGCCCTTATCTGCGCCAACGACGTTATGGCGATAACCGCTGCCACAGTGTTCAAAAAGCACGGTATAAGAATGCCCGAGGACGTTATCGTAACAGGCTTTGACGGCATTGAGGAGATAGAATTCTCCGTCCCCAAAATAACCTCCTGCAAATGCAGCTATACCGATATGGGCGAAAGAACTGCGGAAATTATCGGAGATATTTTTGACGGCAAGACTGCGCCCGAAAAGATCATTATCGAGCCGAGAATGATACTTTCCGAATCCTGCGGCTGCGATATGACCGAGAGGGTAAACGTTTCCGAGCATTTAACAAGGGTCAACAACTACTTCTTCCGCTATCAGGAGGACGACAGAGGGCTGTCAAGGATCACCGCAAAGCTGCAGATATGCAGCAATATCAGTGATGCCAGCACCTGCCTCAATAAGCCCGAATTTATCTACGATCTACACTGCATACTTAATCTGGACGCTGCCAATGAAAGCATAAGTCCGTTGGCTGTGCCCGAGGGCGACCCCTTTTCCGAAAAAATGTGCGTTTTCTTTGACGCTGACAATCCCGTAAACTTCAGCCCTTATATTTTTGACCGCCATAATATAATCCCCGATCTTCAGCCAATACTGGACAGAGGCTTTCCCCTTATTTTCTGCGCACTTAATTTTATAAACGTGCCCCTGGGGTACATCTGCTTCCATTACAGGGACTACAGCATCAACAACTACTGCAAGATACCCCAGACGGTCACTGCCCTAAGCAACGCTATCGGCGGATTCCGCAACATCCGTCATCAGCAGTATCTCAACGTCAAGCTGGAGGATATGTATAAGCTGGACGCGCTCACAGGGCTTTACAACCGCCGCGGCTTTATGCGGGAGTACAAGAGAATGCTGGAGCTTCTGCCCAAGGATAACAGGCTTACGGTAATACTTGCCGACCTTGACGGCCTCAAAAAAATAAACGACAATTACGGCCACCGCGAGGGAGACAACGCCATTCACACAGTGGCGCAGGCGCTGAAATTTGCCTGCCCCGAGGGGATATGCACCCGATTCGGCGGCGATGAAATGCTGGGCGTGATAATGGACATCAAAAGCGAGGCGGACATAAGAAACGCCGTGCAGGAATATCTTGACAGCTACAACAGCCGCTCGGAAAAGCCCTACACGGTATCCGCCAGCGTGGGCATATACGTTACCGGCGACACGGACAGCCTTGATTTTGAGGAACTGATAAAGAAATCCGACAAGCTTATGTATGCGGATAAAACGGCGAAAAAGCGTGCAAGGGGCGAACTTGTTTAAATCAGGAGATTCCATTATGGATAAAAAATCGGCGAAAAGAGTAATACTGATTTGTATGCTGCAGTGCACCTTAACTTTAATATCCTTGATATTTACTATCGTAGCCAACCCGCAAAATACAGGTGCAAAGGTAACTATTATATTAGGTGTAATTGTAATGGCGATAATGACCATATTTCTGATAAAGCTCAAAGACAAATAAATCATCAAAATATCCGGGAGGAATAATTATGCTTACACCAATCAAAACCGCCCCCATGGGCTGGAACAGCTGGGACTGCTACGGGGCTTCGGTAACCGAAGAGACCGTGCGGAAGAATGCGGAATTTATGGCGAAAAATCTTAAGGAATACGGCTGGGAATACATTGTGGTCGATATCCAGTGGAGCAACCCCACCGCAAAGTCCCACGAGTATCAGCCCTTTACGGAGCTTTATATGGACGAATATTCCCGCCTTATCCCCTCGCCCGAGCGTTTCCCCTCGTCGGCGGACGGCAAGGGCTTTGCACCGCTGGCAGAGTATGTCCATTCCCTGGGGCTGAAATTCGGAATACATATAATGAGGGGTATTCCCCGACAGGCAGTCCACCGCAACACACCCCTCTTGGGCACGACTGTTACCGCAAGGGAAATTGCCAAAACCTCCAGCATATGCGCCTGGAATACGGATATGTACGGCGTTGATCCCGAAAAACCGGGAGCAAAGGAATATTACGACAGCATTTTCGCACTCTACGCCTCATGGGGCGTGGACTTTATAAAGGTGGACGACATCTGCCGCGAGCTGCCCCACGAGGAAGCGGAGCTTGTAATGCTTAGCAGGGCTTTGCAGGACTGCGGACGGGATATGGTGCTAAGCCTCTCCCCCGGCCCCGCTCTGCTTGAAAAAGCGGAGCTGTATAAGCAGACCGCCCATATGTGGCGTATCACCGACGATTTCTGGGACAAGTGGGAACTGCTCTACGATATGTTTTCCCGTGCGGAAAAGTGGTGCACCCATACGGGAGCAGGGCGTTTCCCCGATGCGGATATGCTGCCCATAGGGCCAATACTTCAGGATTACGACAAAGCGAACCGCACAAAATTCACCGCAGACGAACAAATAACCATGATGAGCCTCTGGAGCATATTCCGTTCACCCCTTATGATAGGCGGGGAAATGACAGGCTTTGATGAATTTACCATGGGACTTATCACGAACCCCGAAATTCTGAAAATGCACAGCAGCGCACGGCTTTCAAGACAGGTATGGAGGCGGGAAATTGACGGCAAGGAGCATATCCTATGGACGGCGGCAAGTTCGGAGGGCGGCTTTTACGCAGCGATTTTCAACGCCTCCGATAAGGAAAGCTGCATTGAAGTCCCCCTTTCCGATATGGAGCTTTGCGGCGCTCATGATATA
>CAMWLD010000279.1 GCA_947175005.1 uncultured Ruminococcus sp.
GTCCATGTATATATTGTAAAAAGGGATACGCACAGCCATATTTTTTCCGCCGTTCTGCGAAAGGCTTATAAGGCTGCCTGCATGGAATATTCCTTGCTGTATGAGATATGCTGCGGCAAATACAAAAAGGCCTGTTCCGAATATTTTAAAGCCGATACGCATTTTTTGTTTATCGTCCGTCACGATATAACGAAGAACCATTCCCCCAGCCAGGACTGTGCAGGGTAAAGCCAGAATATAAAAGGGTCGGAAATGATATGAAGCTGTAGAGAAAATGCCGGTCGTGTATTCGGTCATGACCGATATATCCTTTAATCCGAGAATTTCTCCCGCCGCAGTACCAAGCAGAAAGCAGCCCGATGATATGAACAGCATTATATAACTGCTTTTTATGTAAAGCTTTCCTTTTGAGGCATTTCTTATCATAATGAATAAACAGATTATGCCCGCCGCCAGTAAAGCTATACCTGCGATATTAAGTATATCCTCCGGCACAGAGTGCTGCGCTGCTGCCTTGGAATAACCGTCTTTGACATATTCGTCTGTCATTTCAATAAAAAACGTACCGCTGTAATAGTGACCGAAAAATGTTGTTTCTCCGTAATCTGCCGTCTCCTGTCTGTCTATCAGCATTGACATTATAAGCTGAAACGCAAAAAAGAATGCTATACCCGAAAGAATTACCTTCAGCACAAAATATATTGTTTTAAAAAAATTCCGGGTTTTCTCATTCATCCGTATCTCGGGTAAAGAGTTTTGTTTTTTATCCATAAAACCTCCGTAAATATGCCGCTTAAAAAATCTTATACAAAATTATTGATTGACCGCACAGATCCCTTAAACACGGGCTTGCCCTTTACCTGTACCATTCCCATGGGTGCGGACGGATTTTCTATCTGCTTCATAACGGCTTCCACTGCCATAGCGGACATCTGCATGGTGTTTACTTCAAAGGTGGTTATGTTGGGCGTTATCATGCTGCTGTAGACCGAATTGTCAAACCCCGTTACCGACACATCATCGGGCACCCGCACACCGTTTTCCCTGAGAGCGGTCATCAGTCGGAATGCGGTCTCGTCGCAGTTGCAGACAAAGGCGGTGGGCATTATATCGGGCAAATTTAAAGGCGTGAATTTTCCGCTGCCGTCACGGTCGCTTATAAGAAAATAATTCCTGAAGGTCAGGTTATGCTCCATTAGGGATTTTACATATCCGAGAAATCTGTCCTGAATGCTGCTGGTGGCGTGGATATTTCCCACAAAGGCTATTTCCCTGTGACCGTTGGATATAAGATAATTCGTCATTTCATAGCCCGCATAGAAATTGTCGCAGACTATGCAGCTGTCCGCTGTCTGTTCGTCATAAAAATCCAGATAAACCACAGGCAGAGCGGCGGCATTTATGGCTTTGATATATTTTCCCGATATCTGTCCCAGAATAATTATGCCGTCCACCTGCTGAAGCATAAAAATATCGGGGAGATTTGCTTTTTTCTCGCTGCTTTCGGTGAGGGTGTGAAACAGGGCATACCTTCCCTTTTTTTGCAGCGCTGCTGATATGCCTCTTATAAACTGAAAATAAAATGCGTTGTCGTTTATGAACCGTTCGGGAGTGATTATGCCTATATTTCCGCTGACGGCAGAGCGGCGGTGAGGGCGGCGGCTTATTTTATAGCCCATTTCTTCCGCCGTTCTCATTACAAGCTGCCGCAGTTCATCGCTTACGCCGCTTTTCCCCGACATTGCCTTTGACACCGCCGCAACACTTATGTCAAGCCGCTCGGCTATATCGTTCATGGTAACTTTTTCGCTCATTTTCACCCGCTCCTTTTTCTGTATGCAGCAAAGCTTTATTGTTAATTATATCACACAGTGAAAATTTTTTCAACGGTTTCCTTTGATTTTTTAACCTTTTTTATAAAAAATTAACCTAATTTTAACTTATTTTGCAGATTAATTTAACTTGAAAATTTAAATTTTTATTTTATTTTTTATTAATATAAAATTATGTAAACGTTTTAGCAAAATTTACCAAATATTACGAGTTTATGAAAACGTTTTCTTGATTTATATAAATTATACAAATCTAAAGTGAATATTAGCAAAAATAAACGGCATAATACACTAAAGAAACAAAAACCAAACATGGGATTTGTGCAAAGTTTATTACATTAACAGAATTTCTTTGGCGAAAATGACGCTTTGACAATTTTCTCTTGACATCGGATAAAATTGCAAATATAATTATTTCAGCAAGAGGAAATGTTACGGTTTCACAAATTTTTTTAGGAGGAAACTTTATAATGAGCAGAAAATTTATAAGAGCAGTTGCTGCGTGCGCTGCAATGGTAATGACAGGTTCAATGCTTACGGCTTGCGGAGGCAATAAGGAAAGCGGCAGCAATGAGACCGACACCGCCGCCACAACTCCCGCAGAGGGCGGAAACACCCCCTCGGGCGAGGGCAACAGCAGCCTTAGCGGTACTATCAAGGTGCTCCACCACCGTACCGACCGTGACCAGGACGGCACTATGGCAAAGCTTACGGAGGGATTTAATGCGCTGTATCCCAACGTTACCGTTGAGTATCAGTCATTCACCAACTATGCCGATGATATTGCCACTATGATGCAGTCGGACAATTACGGCGACGTGGTCATGACTCCGCAGGCACTGAAGGTCTCCGATTTCCCTAACTTCTTCGAGTCGTTCGGGGACTACAGCGAGCTGTCTCAGAAGTACTACTGGCTGGAGAACTACACCGTGGACGGCCAGGTTTACGCCCTGCCCACAGGCGGCACAGCTTCGGGAATTCTGTACAATAAAAAGGTATGGGCGGACGCAGGGATAACCGACCTGCCCACCACTCCCGACGAATTCATCACTTGCCTTCGCAGAATAGCCGAGAATACCGACGCTATCCCCTATTATACCAACTATAACGCAGGCTGGACAATAGTTCAGTGGCAGTCCCTTGTAGTGGGCGCTTCGGGAGACCCCTCCTATAATACAAGACTGCTGACCGACAGAGAGGATCTTTTCCACGAGGGCAGCCCCTATAACGCAGTTTACGGCACACTCTTTGACATCTACTCTATCCCCGAGATACACGAGGAAGATCCCATGACCACCGACTGGGAGGGCTGTAAACCCGCAATGGCACTGGGCAAGATAGGCACAATGGTAATGGGTTCATGGGCGATCTCCCAGTTCCAGGAGGCAGCGGTGAATGCAGGGGCAGACCCCGCAGATATAGGCTATATGCCTTTCCCCAACGCAATTGACGGAAAGATATACTCCGTGTCCTCCAACGATTATATGATGAGCGTTAATAAAAATTCTGCAAATAAGGACGCCGCAATGGCATATGCCCGTTGGTTCTGCACGAATTCGGGCTTTGCACAGGGCGAGGGTGAGATTTCCGGCGTAAAGGGCGCACCCATGCCCGAGACACTTTCCAGCTTTGACGAGCTGGGTGTTGAGCTGTTCGTTGAAACTCCCGCACCTGATGAGCTTATAGGCAAATTTGATGAAATAGCCAAGGCTTCCGAGGTTGATCCTTGGGGGGACGCTTCCACCAACTTCAAGTTCAGAATGGCGGAGGCAGCCTTTGACGGCAAGGGCAGAGAGGAATTTGACAATATAGCAGCCGATGTAAATGCAGCATGGGCGAAGAGCAGGGACGAGATTTTAGGCTAATAAAGGCCGGAGCTTGTAACATTCTGTGTGCACATTAAAGCTTTACAAGAGCACACACTTCACTCGGGTTCCAAGGGCGGAGCCTTTGGCGGGGACGGGGGC
>CAMWLD010000280.1 GCA_947175005.1 uncultured Ruminococcus sp.
AAAGTGTGCTGGATATTATTCAGAATGATAACGATACCCACACTGTTGTGTACACCTCTCCCGAATTTCAGCCCTGTTCGGAAACATTTTCCGATAAATATTCCTTTGTGGGTCCCTCTGTAAGACCCGCTTCCGAAGAGATCGCCAAAACCCATGATAAGCTGATATACATTTCCATGGGCACAGTGGTGAACGATTCCTTGGAGTTTTTTAAAGGCTGTATTGCCGCCTTTTCAAATACCGGATATCAGGTCATTATGTCGGTGGGAGATATAATTGACATAAAGGATTTAGGGGATATTCCCGACAATATTTCCGTTCAAAAATTTGTCGATCAGATCTCAGTTCTGAACAAAGCGGACGTATTTTTATCCCACTGCGGCATGAACAGCGTTAATGAAAGCCTATATTACAAAGTTCCCCTTGTTATGTACCCTCAGACCCGTGAACAGGAGGGCGTGGCAGCAAGGGTGGAACAGGTAGGGGCGGGAATGCTCATAAAAAAAATATCCTCCGATTCTATTCGTGAAACGGTGGAGCAGGTGATGAACGCACCCTCTTACCGTGAAAATGCGGCAGTCATTTCCGAAGGCTTTAGGAAATGCCCGGGCGCAAAGGGCGCAGCGGATAAGATAGAACGTCTTTGCAATACTTAAAAATAATGGGAGCAGTAAATTTTTCACTGCTCCCGTTTTTTCGGTTATATCATTTAGCCTTTAACCAATTGTCACCCTGTGGTAAACCTTCTTGCCCTTTTTGATGATAACGCTCTTTTCAATGGCAATGACTCCATTGGGATCGGTAATCTTCACATCATCCACAGCCACGCCCCCTTGAGTTACCAGTCTGCGTGCCTCGCTCTTTGAGGGACACAGGGAAGTCTTTACCAGCAGATCAAGGATATTTATCCCCCCTGCAATTTCCTCGGCAGGGATAATTGTTTCGGGCATATCCGCAGCCGCTCCGCCGCCTCCGAAAAGCTGTTTTGCCGCCGCCAGACTCTTTTCCGCTTCCTCCTTGCCGTGGATAAGGGCGGTCAGCTCATATGCAAGAATCTCCTTTGCCTTGTTAAGCTCTGCGCCCTCCATGGTGCGCTCCATTTCCTCGATCTGCTCAATGGGCAGGAAAGTCAGCAGCTTCAGGCACTTGATAACGTCATTGTCCCCCACATTCCTCCAATACTGGAAGAACTCGTAGGGAGATGTCTTTTCGAGGTCAAGCCACACTGCGCCCTTTTCCGTCTTGCCCATTTTCTTGCCCTCGGAATTGGTCAGCAGGGTGATTGTCATGGCATGAGCGTCCTTGCCAAGCTTCTTTCTTATAAGCTCCGTGCCGCCCAACATATTCGCCCACTGGTCGTCGCCGCCGAACTGCATATTGCAGCCGTATTTCTTGAAAAGCATATAGAAATCGTAAGACTGCATTATCATGTAATTGAACTCTAAGAATGTAAGCCCCCGCTCCATTCGCTGCTTGTAGCACTCGAATGTGAGCATTTTATTTACCGAGAAGCACGCTCCTACCTCCCGAAGCACATCAATATAATTAAGGCTCAAAAGCCAGTCCGCATTGTTCACCATTATCGCCTTATCCTCGGAAAAGTCGATGAAACGGCTCATCTGCTTTTTAAAGCACTCTATATTATGCTCGATAGTCTCCTTTGTCATCATCTTGCGCATATCCGTCTTGCCCGAAGGGTCGCCTATCATACCCGTGCCGCCCCCAAGCAGGACAATGGGCTTGTTTCCTGCCATTTGCAGCCGCTTCATCAGGCACAGCGCCATAAAATGACCAACGTGCAGGCTGTCGGCAGTAGGGTCAAAGCCGATATAAAAGGTTGCCTTGCCATCGTTTATCATACTGCTTATTTCCTTCTCGTCCGTGACCTGGGCAATAAGCCCTCTTCTTGTAAGTTCCTCATATAAATTCATTGTTTAAAACTCCTTTTTAATTTATTTTAAATAATTATCCGAATTTTTTAATAGCCGATGAAATCAATTTTTGATCTCACGAATACCACCGCCTTTCAAGCACTTTCTTCTCATACGCCAAGTATATAAAATCCCTCAAAATCTCTTTCCGCCCTTTCAAGCCAAGAAATGACAGGAAAATATTTTTCATCTATCCTCTCCCGCAGCGCACTTAAAACAGCAAAGGTTTTCTCCCTGTTATAATAATTGGGACAATAGCAGTTGAATCCCGTTTCACCGTTAGGTAAAAGCGCACAGCATAAAATATCCCCGTATCCCGAATAAAAATCGCCGAAATCCTCCCAGCTTATGAAAAGAGAATCCTCGCTCCAATGTGTGATAATGTCAAGGTCTGTTTTACCGCCCGGAGCAGGACGGCATGACCTGCAAAAAGCAAATTCAAGATAGCATGAACCCTCCGTTTCGGACACACTTATAAACATACCGCTTCACCTTTTCACTCAAATTCTCCCGTAATGCTGCACTTTAGCAGAACATCTCCTGCACCGTTTCATGAAAATTTTCTTTGCCGAACAGAAACATAAAGCTATTGCCTGCAAAATTTATTTAACAGAAATATAATATAATCTCCTTTACCGAATAAACACAAGCTTTCCTTATCTCCGCAAGCCTTGACAATATCGCAAATGGGAACCGTCAGACGTGTATTCTGCGAAGGACTTTTGCTTTCAAGATAATTTCGGAGCACATTTTCAGTCCCCTGCTTTTTAAGATTTCCCAAGCACCAATGAGCAGCAGGAGCTGTAACATTCGGATATACATTAAAATCCTTGTCAATGTAAAAAACAGGGCTGTCGCTTACATAATCGGCTGTTGAATTATCCGTAATAAGCTCATTGTAAAGCGACTGCTCGGTCTGTCCGAACACTTCCGAAATGCTCTCTTTTCCAAAATGCTTCAGTGTATAAGCTTCAAGCAACTTCGGTATCTTTGCCATATCATCGGGCGTTACTCTAACGCTGTACAGCTTTTCATTCTCCCCGTCGCAGGAGCCTTGATGTAGGAAAAATGAAAATTCTCCCCCGAATTTTCTGCACCTGTTATCCAAATCAAGACGTTTTATAAGTTCCTCAATATGTGACAGCCCGGCAATGTTATTTTTATTTACAAAGACCTGAATGCGCGGAGTTATCCTATTTTCCATAAGAATATCCACAGACCGCAGAATTTCCCTGTACGCTCCTTTTCTGCCCACATAAAAATCTGTAGCTTCCTCATCGCCGAAAAGCGTTAGCTGAGCCGTTTTCACCCCCAAAGAGGAAAGCCATTTTACATACTCCCCGTCACGGACAAGCCTCCAAAAGCTTACCAGCTCGAAATGTTTTATTGGCTTGTCGGAAAGCCTGCCGCAAAGCTCAAACAGTTCACGGTAATTATCCTTGTAATCCGGCTCTCTGTACCAATCATAAATTTGCAGACTATCCGTGAACGGTCTGAACCGTTCTGCAATGTCCGTCAGCTCCGAAACCGGCATATTGCCGTTGGGCGTAACACACAGCCAGCAATGCTTGCAGCGGTTGGGACAGCCGTACATATCAAGGCACAGTGTAATTTCATTGAATTTCATATTATTCTCCTGCACTTCTTAAATCCCTGACATACCTGTTTTTTCCCAATTATTCTTTTCAGGTGTCCAATCATCTTACGTTTTACTTACTCTTTATAAAACCCTCCTGTGTGGAAATTCTCTCCGCCTGTTTTTTGGGCGGTGAGACGGTAAGTCACCACGCCGTCGGGACAGACAAACTCTTTCACAAGGGGCGAATCGAGGCCGTTCCCATTGGTCGAGTATCCGCCAATCATACGC
>CAMWLD010000281.1 GCA_947175005.1 uncultured Ruminococcus sp.
CCACATTACATTTAACAGGAGGAAAAAACAATGTTTGAAAAATTTGTTGAAACTATCAATAACACAGGCAAGGCTGTAGGTGAAAAGACCCGTCAGGGCGGCGATATCGTTAAGACAAAATTCAAGATCACCAGCGAGGAAAGCGCTCTGACCGACATTTACACCGAAATCGGCAAGCTCTATTACAAAAACCACAAGGACAATCCCTGCTGCGAGGAAATGGCAGAGCTTTGCTCAAAGGCTTCCGAGAAGATAACCGCACTGGAGGGACTGCGTGCGCAGGTACGTGCCCTTAAAGGCGTAAACGTTTGCGATAACTGCGGTGCGGAAGTGCCTCTGGAGAATGAATTCTGCGGCAAGTGCGGCGCAAAGATAGAGCGTCCTGCTCCCGAGACCGAAAAGGCAGCGACCGAAGATGTTATCGACCATGAGGACACTGTTGAGGAAGCTCCCGACATTACTATCAAGGTTGATCCCGAGGACGGCGGCAATGAATGATTCCCACCGGGAAATTTTATAATGGCAGGCAGTAATGTTTTTACTGATGTCATGATATTACTTTAACCGAAGATTTTTACGCCCCTGTGGATTCGCTTGAATTTGCGGGGGCGTGTTTTGTACTGCTGTAAAAAAATTATTATTGTAAAATTTCCCGAAAACTATTTACATTTTTGGAAAATAGATGTATAATGTATATAAAGTAGATATTAAAAAGAAATGTTAATACTAATCCCCATTAGAATCGTAGACAAGAAATCGCCGCAAAAGCTTTAATATATGGGTTTTGTGGAAAGAGATTGTTCATAATGGGGTGAGGGATTAGGATAAAGATACAGCGTTTTCTGCGAAAGGATTTTAAAATGAAAGTCAACTGGAATGAAAAATATACCACGGTTTCCGTGTATACGATCATCACATTTGCTGTGTGCCTGGCAATGATAGGCGTGATAGCAAAATTTGCTTTTATAAAGGCGGCGTTCGCCAAAATATTCTCGGTTCTTTCTCCCGTGATATGGGGGTTTGTGATAGCGTATCTTCTGAACCCAGTAATGGCAGGGACGGAGAGGCTGCTTAAAAAGCTTCTTGAAAGGAAAAAGCCCCGCCCCAAGCTGTGCAGAGCGCTCAGCACGGTGGTAGCCATTATCTTCGGTGTGGCTGTTATCTGCGCCCTTATTGCAATAATCGTGCCCCAGGTGCTGGACAGTATCATGAATATTTTCAATAACGCCCAGACCTATATGAACAATATTATCAAATGGGTGAACTCTTCCCTGGCGGCATATCCCGAGATCGTTACATATGTGAACGATCAGCTGGAGGATATCAAGGCGGCTATTCTTTCGGCAGTAAACAACCTTATCCCCAAGGTAGGGGACTGGGCGGTCAAGATAAAGGACGGCACGGTGGGGCTGCTTATGGCCGTAAAGGATTTCCTTATCGGCTTTATTGTGGCGGTTTACTTTTTGCTGGACAAGGAGCAGTTTCTGGCAGGGTGCAAGAAAGTGGTAACGGCGATTTTCCCCCGGTCCTTTTGCAAAGGGGTATTTAACCTTGCCGACAAGACAAACAAGTCAATAACGGGATTTATTTCGGGGAAGATACTGGATTCCTTTATTATAGGGGTTCTCTGCTTTATAATAATGACGATAATGGATCTTGAATACACGGTGCTTATAAGCGTTATAGTGGGCGTTACAAATATTATACCGTTTTTCGGGCCCTTTATCGGGGCTGTGCCCTCGGCACTTCTGCTGCTTTTATCCGCCCCGAAGCAAACTCTGCCCTTTATCATTCTGATAGTGGCGCTCCAGCAGTTTGACGGCAACATCTTAGGGCCTCATATTTTGGGAGATTCCACGGGGCTACCTGCATTCTGGGTAATGTTTGCCATTTTCATAGGCGGCGGACTTTTCGGCTTCGGCGGAATGCTTTTGGGTGTGCCCTTGTTTGCGGTTGTCTACACCTTTGCACAGGAGCTGGTGGAGTATCTGCTAAGGCGCAAGGGACTTTCCCACGATACAGCCGATTATTATCCCGTTCCCAAACCGCCCGAGCCGCAGGAGGTGCCAAAGTCCTTTAAGCTGATGAAAAAGAAGAAGTAGTACCGCTGTTTATCTGTTTATAAAAATGGTTTGACAGGTGTTTTCATAATTTGATAAGGGCATAAAGCAACGGATAATTACATCAGTAAATTGTTTTTTATTGTAGGATAAAATCGGTTGATATGTTTAAAGCGGCAGGCGTGGCTTGCCGCTTTTGTCAACTTTGTACAAATTTTATTAATTGCAAAAAAGAGAGCTTTTGCCATAATTTGGGGAAATAACAGGTTAAATATTTCTAAAATGTTAATATAAATTTGTGCATTTCAACAAAAAAATATTTTTTTAACAAAATAGTTGCAATTTATAGGGTAATATGATATAATATATTTAATGACTCGTTTACAAGTTGTACAGAATATCAAGGAGCGCCTTATGATCGCTTTTCCGAATAGGGGAAATTTGCGGAGAAACGGCAGCGCTGCGGAGGTGTATTTGCCAATGGAAAATGATGTGAGGTTAGGAAAAATCAGCGATCTTTCCCAAATAGAATCATCGGACGGCTCGGACGTTTATTATAAGCTTTTCGACAGTATGTATGACGGCCTGGGTCTGTTTGAGCTGCGGGAGGGAAAGGTCAGGGCGCTGTATCTTAACGAGCGTTTTTTTGAAGTTGCGGGATATACCAAGGAGCAGTACAGACCGTATCTTGATAATGTTACGGTGACGTTTTTTGAGGAAGACGAGAAGCGGTTTATGGAAAATGCGCTCAAATGCGCAGGGGCAAGCCGTGAATCCTGCTTTGAGGTGCGGGGATACAGGGCGGACGGCTCGGTAGGGTGGTTCTGCATACGCTCCAGACGGGCGGATTATGTTAAGAGCGATTACCCGGTATTTTTGGCGACGATATACGACTGCACCAAAAACAAGCAGCTGGAGCAGGCTGCCAAGCTTAACAGGGAACGGTACAAGATACTGGAGGAGATCGGGGCAAGCTATCTGTTTGACTACGATCCCCAAAGTGATGAGATGATATTCTCTCTGGGGCGGGACAGTGATGAACACAGGTTCGGGGAATATGCCCGTTATTTAAGGAAATCGGCAAGCGTTCACCCGGATGATTCGGCGTATTTTTACAATGTTCTGCTGAAAGCCTGCCGCAGGGAATGCAAGGGATATGTGGACGCAAGGAGCAGCGACCCGAAGGGCGGCTGGGTGCAGTGCAGGCTGCATTACTCCAGCGTGGCGGGGGACAGGGACAATGTGATACGGGTGCTGGGGAGAATTGACGTTAAAGGCGAAAGCGAGGGGAACGGCAATCCGTTCATACCCTCCTCGGAAAATTTCGACACGCTTATGAGGAAGGAATCGGCGGCGGGGATATCCCTTATTTCCGAGAGGCTGCAAACCTGTCCCAAAAAAGTGCTGCTTATGCTGGCGGATATTGACGGCATGAGTAAGATAAACGAAAAGTTCGGATTTGACGAGGGCAGCGAGCTGCTGCACAGGTTTGAAAGGGCGGCGGAGGAAATTTTTAAAGGCGGGGTGGTTTTCCGATATATGGGAGACGTTTTTGCGGTTTACATTGAGGGGCTGACGGAGAACGAGCTTTACTATCTTACGGACCGTCTGCGGACGGCTGCGGATAACTTTAACTGCGGCGGGGAAAATGCGGGGCTGGGCTTTTCTGCGGGGGTTGCATGGGTGAAAGAGTGCAGAGGTAATGAACACGCAAGAGATTTTATAATTA
>CAMWLD010000282.1 GCA_947175005.1 uncultured Ruminococcus sp.
CTGCTGAATATTCTGACTGCCAAAAGCGAAAAGAATTTGTTCGATAGTGATTTTGCAAGTGACACCGTGAACTATAAGTATTCCGCCGATGAGCGATTGAAAGCTGCCGAGCTTATACTAAAATATACGGCCGACAAATCACCGCTCCCGGATAGTCATTGATAGGATGTGAATATCATGCCTGATAAATACGACCCCGAATACTACCGATACCGCCAACGACACCGTCTGAAAAATCACCTTTGCACACGCTGCGGCAGACCAGTAAACGATGATATGCTTACATGCCTTAAATGCCGAAGTAAATTCAGGAAACAGAACGTCAAAAAGAAATACACATCTTGAAATGCCGCAGAACGAACGGAAACGGCAAAATTTTAGCGTTCAGCCCATAGCATAGCAGTAAACTTATCTAAATTTAACGTGCTTAAAAACCGCCTTAAAATCCGTTTATGAGCATTTATCCAAAACAAGAACAGGGAGCGGATATTTCACCGCTCCCGTTGGCTTACTTGTCTGTGTGTTTGGTTTTTCCCTTTCGGCGGGAACGTTCGGCACGCTTGCCTTGAATATATCCATACAGGTAAAAAGTAAATAGCCTGCATATTATCATCAGAACCAAGCAGCTTATACGCCGTTTTGAGATTTTTAAGATTTGCAAAGTCTACATTACCAACAAACGGTTGATGTCCTATAAGTTGACGCATTTCCTTTGTATGTTCGAGAATGAAAATAGCGGTTTTCCACTCTTCATAAGTCAATGCACCTTTTACCTGTGAAATTTCCCTTGCGGTCGATTGTGATATTCCCATTTTGTAGCTTGTCATACCTTGCCCCCTCTCGTTACAAGCAGCTCCACTGCGGAATAAAAACCTGCGTAAAAGGCGTTATGCTGTTCCTTGCTTACCGCTTCGGTGTATGTATCGTGCAGTCTGTTCGCTTTTTGCACATCACCCTCGACAAGTTTGGTAAGTATTTCAAAGATTTCATTCATTTCGTAAGATTCGCGATAAGTATCTGTCCAATTATCATAGATCGCTTCAAGTATTTTGTTCATTTTTTCAAATCCTTTCATAATTGCTTGACATCGGGAGCGGAATGTGGTATAATGAATATGACATAAAAAACCTTTCTAAATCCGCTCCCATGTCATGGCTGTGTAATGCGGAGCTGCTGCATATCCGTTTTAGTTGGTCGGGTATGCAGTTTTCTTTGTGCGGTTACGCAAACTTTAACGTAACCGCCGCACCGTAATTCATGTAAGGTTGATATTTCCCTGTTACCCAGCCCTCCAAGCGGCAGATCAGACCCGCACGCAGCAGAGGGGATATATTGGCGGCAAGCCGGGCGGGAAGATACCCTATCACGAATGCGCCCTTGTTTCTGACCTTTGCCACAACTGCAACGGCGTTGCTGTCATGGCTGTTATGAACATCAGCTGCGATAATATAGGACACGTCAGCGGCATTGTAGCGTGTGAGATGTTCAAGGGCGGTCTGACGTATACCGAATGATGTTCCCTTGACCTTGACGGTAATGTCATTTGCCTTTGC
Source organism: uncultured Ruminococcus sp. (assembly GCA_947175005.1). GTDB lineage: Bacteria > Bacillota > Clostridia > Oscillospirales > Ruminococcaceae > Huintestinicola. The sequence goes on from CAMWLD010000282.1 coordinate 1,554, forward strand.
CAATGCCCACGCCTTTTTAAAAGCCTCCGAACGGCTGTAACCCTGCTTTACAAGCTTGTTTGCGTTTGTGCATACTATCGAGCGTGTGTTCATTTTCGTTTCCTCCTGTTTTATTATTCGGTTCGGGAGCGGTCGTGCCGTTTTCCTTAGCCTGTAATTATATTATATCATATGGTTAACCATATATCAAGTGGCAAATTATACAAAGTTAACCATATATTTTGTGCAAATTATATATAGTAAACCATATATAAATATGGTATAATAAACAATGAGGTGATAATATGGCAGTAAGTGCAGCACAAAAAAAGGCTTCCAATAAATATAATAGGGAGCATATGGCTACTTTAGGCTGCAAGGTTACAAAAGAGCAGGCACAAGCATTTAAAGAACATTGCCAGCACAAGGGCAGCACAGCTAATAAGATACTTCGTGATTTTGTGCTTAACAGCATTGAAACCACTCCCGGAGAAAAAACGCAGGAGGAAAGTGACGAATGAACATAATATATTACCCCGATGAGGAAAGCGTAAAGTCAGCCTCAGAGCAGGACGAACCGCTGCTGGTGCTTATATCCTTTAACGGTGAGACGATCATAGCAAGTCAGATAGATGAGGCTGTGGAACATCATATCTTATTATTGAAAGCAGGATTTTCCGACAGGGATATAGATAAATATTTCCGTTTGGTGGTTGACCGTTCGGGAGCGGACTGGACTTTCGTGTGTCCTACGGATTACAGCAGCATAACACGCAAGGATAAGCGGATAGAGGGATTTTTCAAGGACGGAATGAAGATTATCCCGTCAGCTTTGAAGCGGCTCGGTTATGATGTACCCGTAGAGATACCCAAACGGTACAGGCGGCATTTTGACATAATGAACGAGGAATAGCCGAAATGGTGGAGCGTGATAATACCGCTCCCGGAGGAAAAAGCAGGAGGAAAGCAGCAAATGAAAAGATACACTATAATCGGCGGTGTGAACGGTGTCGGCAAAAGCAGCTTAACAGGCGTTTTAAAAGGCGAATACACCGATCTCGGTATTGTCATTGACACGGATATTCTTACCGCAAAGCTGGGCGGAGATAAGATAGCTGGCGGCAAGGCAGCGGTCAAGATCATATCCGACTGTTTGAGCAAGGGCGTGAACTTCACGCAGGAAACCACGCTATCGGGGAAAAAGATCTTGCGGACGATCGTTTCAGCCCGTGAAAAGGATTATTATATCCGCTTATATTATATTGGCGTAAATTCAGCAGATGAAAGCATAGTGCGTATAAGCAACCGTGTCAGGAAAGGCGGGCATGATATTCCCGCAGAAGATGTCCGGAGGCGGTATGAGAAACGATTTGAGGATTTAGCGAAAATTATTCCTTTTTGTGACGAGGTGCATTTTTACGATAATGAAAACGGATTTATTGATATTGGTGAATACCGAAACGGCAGCGTTATCACTATCGGAGAATATATTCCCGAATGGTTGATCGGTTTTAAGAAATATCTGGAGGCAAATCAATGAATGATAGAATTACAGAGCTGAAAAACAGGTTAAATTCCCTGCGACCGTTAAGCAGCGGGGAGCTTAAACGTCTGCGTGAAGAATTCATTATCAATAACACCTATAATTCCAATGCTATTGAGGGTTCAACGCTTACGCTCAGGGAAACGGCGCTTATACTCGGTGAGGGGGTCACGATAGCCGAAAAACCGCTCAAAGAGCATTTAGAGGCTATCGGACATAAGGACGCATTTGAATATGTTACCCAGCTTGCCGATGAGAAAACAGAGCTTTCGGAACGTGTGATAAAAGAGATCCATTCGCTGGTGCTTATGAACGATCGGGAGAACAGGGGTGTTTACAGAAATGTTCCTGTCATGATAATGGGAGCGGAGCACACGCCGCCACAACCGTATTTAGTGCCAAAGCTTATGGAGCAGCTTATTATTGACTACAACGAAATGCTTTCAGAAAAAAATTTCATAGAGGCTGTATCGGAATTTCATCTTAGGTTTGAGGGCATACATCCGTTTATTGACGGAAACGGCAGGACGGGGCGGCTTATACTCAACCTTGAACTGATGAAAGCGGGATTGCTCCCCGTAAATATAAAGTTTGCCGACAGAATGAAATATTATGGCGCTTTTGATGAATATGCCTCATCTCAAAGCTGCACGGCTTTGACCGAAATGATAACCGAATATGACTGCACAGACCTTGA
>CAMWLD010000283.1 GCA_947175005.1 uncultured Ruminococcus sp.
GCGCTTTTGCCAGCTTATATCCGCCCCCGTCCGAACCCGTGCCCGGATAAGAAGCGCCCCCCGCCGCCAAAAGCACATTCGCCGCACGGTATTCCCTGCCGTCCGCCATAACGCCGACCGCATTTTTTCCCTCATCAACAAGTATCTCTGTTACCGTGCTTGCCGCACCTGTTACAAGCTTTATCCGTTCCTTTCGCTCGGATAACGCCCTTTCAAATGCAGCCACAATATCCCCCGCCCTGTCGCTGACGGGAAAGACCCTGTTCCCTCTCTCAACTTTAAGAGGCACGCCCAGTCCCTCAAAAAAATCCATAACATCATAATTGGAAAAACCCGAAAATGCGGAGTAAAGAAACCTCGGGTTCGTGGGTATATTCTCGAAAAATTCCTCCCTGCCGCAGGCGTTTGTAACATTGCACCGCCCCTTGCCCGTAATAAGCAGCTTTTTTCCCACCCTGCCGTTTTTTTCAATAAGCAGGACGCTGACACCTAAGTCCGCCGCCGTCACTGCTGCCATAAGCCCCGCAGCGCCGCCGCCGATTATTATCAGATCGTACATTTTTTCATCACCCTCGGATCGGTTTATGTGATACAGAATATAACATTTTTGTATTTAACTTGCTTATTTAATTATAACGCAGCCTGTCCCGTTTGTCAACCGTGCACGTAAAATTCCGTATGATCGCTCTGCTTGACAATTTCCCAAAAATAGGGTATAATAAAAATCACGATATTTTCAAAAGATCATAGGGATTCGCAATGGCTGTATCGGCTGTGAAAACGGTTATAAATGCGCCACCCGGGCAGTGTGGGAACTGGTCACAAGCACTGAAAATACGGCGACCTTGAAAAAGATCGCCGAAAGCAAAAAAACAGCGATTGCTTTATGCAAATATATAGGAGGAAATTATTATGAGTAAGCTTGCGGAAGAGATTTTCAAAGCTTTGGAAAATATGAGCGAAATTGAAGCGTGCGCTTTGGGCGGCTCACGGGCTGCGGGCAGGGCGGACGGCAATTCCGACTATGACGTTTATCTTTACGTTACGGGAGAAATTCCCGAAAAAGTGCGCAGTGAAGCCTTTTCGGGAATGTGCAGCGTTATGGAGATCGGCAACCGTTTCTGGGAATATGAGGACAATCTGATACTTTCCGACGGCACGCCTATGGACATTATCTACAGGAATCTGGACGATTTTGCCGAGGGTATTTCGCGGGTCTGTGATGAATTTGCACCGGGCAACGGGTATACCACCTGTATGTGGCACAATCTTCTTAACAGCCGCATTGTTTTTGACCGCAGCGGACGTTATACTGCGCTGCAAAAAAAGTATGACATTCCCTATCCCGAAAGGCTGGCGGAAAATATCATATCGCGGAATATGCGGCTGCTGAAAGACAGTTTGCCAAATTATCCCGACCAAATCAAAAAGGCGGCCTTGCGGGGCGATATAAACAGCGTGAACCACAGGACGGCGGAGTTTATGGCAAGCTATTTTGATGTGATCTTCGCTCTTAACAGAAAGACTCACCCGGGTGAAAAGAAGCTTGTGAACATTAGCCTTGCGGAATGCGGTATTCTTCCTGCGGATTTTGAAAATAATATTCATGAGCTTTTTAAAAGCATTAGTAATTCCCCCGAAAAAACCGCCGGAATTGCAGCGGCAATGGCGGACGAACTGAAAAAGACCGTTAATGAACAGGCAATGCAATAACGATTACGGCAGTATAACAAGACACAAAGCTATGCACATCAAAAATAATTCCTGCCTCCTGCGTCTTGCATCCTGCCTCCGATAGGTCAACTCCCCCAAAAAAATATTGAAAAAACCGGAGATGATTATTTATGAACGCATTCATAAGATATTCAACAATACTTGTATATAAGCTTTACTATAATTTTCACATAGAGGGCATGGAAAATGTGCCCGAAAAAGAGGGAGTTATAATTGCCTCAAACCACCGCAGCTATGCCGATCCCGTGCTGCTGACCATGCCTATGAAAAAGCCTGTGACATATATGGCAAAGGAGGAGCTTTTCCGGAATAAGCTGTTTGCGGCGTTTATCCGTATGCTGGGGGCGTTTCCCGTAAAGCGCGGGTCGGGGGATCTGTCCGTTATAGATCAGTGCGCAGACAGGCTGGCGGAGGGGAAAAATGTGGTCATTTTCCCCGAGGGCACAAGGTCAAAGGAAAACAAGGTGCACAGGGGGAAAAACGGCGTTGCGCTTATTGCGGCAAGGTCGGGTGCGGACGTGCTGCCTATGGGGATAATTTTCGAGGGACCGAAGCTGAAGTTCAGGACAAAGCTTACACTGAAAGTCGGCAAGGTGATAACGTCCGAGGAACTGGCGCTAACCGAAGCCTCCGAGGATATAAAGCGGGGGAAGAAAATCATCATGAATGCTATTACCGAGCTGGTTGAGGGCAGTGCTGTTTCCAACAGCGCCGATAACGGCAAGCCTGAACAGCCGGTATCCGATAACGCGGTTTCCGATACTTCTGCACCCGATAGTTCGGAAAAAGATACACCCTCCGCCGATACACCGTCAGATGATTGATCGGCGGTTTACGGGCTGATCGGATATATCTGTAAAAAATTCATGGAATTTTAAGAAAATATATGAAAAATCTTGCTCCCGCAGGTTGTTTAGTATATAGAAAATTTTGTTAAAAGGAGCGGGAATTATGAAAAAAATAATTAACCATTTGGCTGCTGCGGTGATCTGTATAACTGCTTTAAGCCCGTCAGCCCTGGGTTCGGGTCTTGGCAGTATCAATAAAGAGTATCCGGAAATTTACGACGGTGTATATAACGGTTATGATCTGGATTGCCCGCATATGAATGATTTGATACATGATGATACCCTATACTGCTGGAGTTATTTGAGAGACAATAACGGCACATATTGCTTAGAATCACGTTTGCTTTATAAAGACTTTATTCTTGAAAAACCTATCAGAGTTCCCGATTCCGTAAACGGCTATGAGATCAATTATATAGACGGAAGCTGTGATTTTCGGGAGTTTAATCTTAATCCCGAAAATAAATATATGAAATGCGTTGACAATGTGATATTCAGCAAGGACGGAAAAACGCTTATGTCCTATGCTAAGTTTGATGAAAGAACGGAATATACTGTTCCGAACGGGACAGAGGTTATTAGAGAGCGTGCATTTTCCTTTTGTGACAATATTATAAGGATAGATATTCCCGATTCTGTAAAAAGTATAGAGATCTGGGCATTGTCCGGACATAATTTATCCGAGGTATACTTATCGTCCTTTAATGTAAAAATAAACAAAGGAGCATTTGGATCGTACAGAAAAAAGGCGGTGCAGCTTAAAAGCTATATTCAGCCAAAAGTCTATGAAAATGATGATATGCTCATTTGGGAAGAAATATCAAATGCTTCATATTATGAAATTTATCAGAAACTTAGCAATGGAGAATACAAGCTGCTTAATACCACAAAAGACACATCATGCCGATTTGGGACGCTTAAATCGGGAAAGGAGTATACCTTTGCCGTAAAACCTATAGCAGTAATCCCTGCGGCGAATTATGACAAGGAAAATGATGAGGGTGAATATCCCGAAAGCTTTACCATAGAGGGCACTATGTTGGAGGATATTTCGGTATGCATTTGAGCTGCCATATTGAAACAGTAATAATGGATATGTGAAAATCAGTAGTTTCAGGAGCATTATTGCAGAAAATTTCCAAATATTTTACAATTATTTAAAATTTTAATTGACAATTAC
>CAMWLD010000284.1 GCA_947175005.1 uncultured Ruminococcus sp.
CACCGAAAAGCGGTTTTTAAGTCCTCCCGTGCGTGAGGAAAACGAGCGGGAAATTAACCCCCACGAGTTCAATGAACTGAACACAGAAGCCGACACGGAGCTTCGCCCCATAGAAAACACGAGGCGCATTTTAAATTATGAGGGACAGCGCTTTGAGATAGACAGCTATTCCTTTGAAAATTTCCTTGCAACTATGGAGCTTGAGCTTTCGGGAGAGGAGCAGGAAATACATCTGCCGCCCTTTGTAAAGGTCATAAAAGAGGTGACGGGGGATAAGGCCTATTCCAATGCGACCCTTGCTTTAAAGGGATTTCCCAAGGAAAACAAGGGTTAAAACAGCCTTGATTTTATCAGCCTTTAAAGCTGTCCCGCAGACCCCATTTTAATTCGCATTCTCCCGAGGCGGAGCCGAATTTCCATTTAAGATAATATCTCTCGCCCTTGTTTGCAAAGAATGCAGTGCGGCTGCAATCGCCGTCAAGTCTTGCTATCTCCACTTTTTGGCGGTCAAGTATGACAACCTCCGCACTGCCGCTTGCAATGGAATAATCAAGGGTGAATTCGTATGTGCCCTCCTCCTTGAATTTCATAATGCGCCTCAGCGTTCCCGTGCAGCGGTTTATGTGAAATTTTTCACTTTTTCCGGTGCGCTCATGTACAAATACCAACGCCGCCTTGCACGAGGTCTCAATTATCCCGTTAAAATAAAGAAAAGTCATTACTCCCGCAAAAACTATCATGAAAATTATTATTCCGACCCACTCGCCAAGCATATTATTTCACCTCTTAATTAAAATAAAAATATTACATTAAATCTCAATCGGTCTCATCCTTTTTGCCCTGTTTTTTGCGGCGCTTTACGCACTCGGTCAGCAGGTATTCTATCTGACCGTTTATTGAGCGGAAGTCGTCCTCCGCCCAGCGTGCAAGCTCGTCATATAAACTTGCGGATACCCTCAGCGGTATCTGTTTTTTTGCCTTTTCTTTGGCTTTTTCCTCAGCCATCCGCTCACCTCTTAACTTTTCTGTTATTTCTGACAGATATTGAACTTTAATTTTTGTTTATCTGTTTTTTATTCCATGAATCGGTTATAATGATCGCCCCCAGCATACATATTATTACAAGAAACATATATGCAGTTATCCAGAAATCACCGGAAATATTAATTGCAGAAAGCAGCGGCGCACAAACCGGTATCACAGAAACAATAAACGCCATAAGAGATACATAGAATGCAAGTCTTTTTACATGATCCTTTAGTATATCCTTATCATATGCTTTGCTTTTATCATATCCGGCAAGCAGCTCGTACATTTCCAGTTTTATTACTGCAAAGAAAATAAGATTTACAGTAAAAGTCAGAGATAAATTAATTAATATACAGAAGAAAAATAATCTGCACGTCTCGTTTCCTGCCCAAGGGATTTTGCATAACAGACCGTAAATGACCGTGAACACGATTTGAATTATGATAATTGCTTTGTTCCTGTTCATATCTTCATCTCCAAAATCAAACAGCATTATATATGCATATGTTTGCGCAAAATTTGCAGGTGACGGGTCTCCCGTTCTGCGGACGGGAGACCTCTCAATAATATCATTTCATTTTTCTGTATACCCGTACCGCAAACCAAACGGTAAGCGCAATTATAATGTACGTAAAAACATAGGATAAGGGCAGGGATATTATTCCTGTCTGATACATTACCGCAGGAACGTCGCCTATCGCATGAATAAGAACGCAAAGGGGATAGCGGCTCATTTTTCCTCGCAGTACCCCGAACATTATCACCGACAGCGCCGTGTGAAAGGTTATTGCTCCCAGCCGCTCCAGCAGGGCGACAATGCCGTTTCCGAAGCTGTAATCGGTCAGTTGTTCCATTTGAATGCGCATTAACTCCGCGACCCCGTCAATGCCCCCGGAATAAAATGAAATAAAGTTATCCAGTCCCATGCTGTTCGCCATTGACAGCCAAATGCAGAAGAGTATCATGGTAACTCCCGTTATCATAGCCGCCTCGCACCCTCCGTGTCCCAAGCCGTAAAGCACTGCCGAACGGGGGTCGGCGCATTTTTTCATTACAGTCTTATAAGCCGCCAGCCTGCCTGTTTCCTCGAACAGCCCCGCAGCAAATGCGCCGTAAATAATGTACAGCACGGGTCTGCCGCTTACAATGGGGAGCATGACAGTATGAAGCAGCTGCTCCAGTGTCAGCGCAAAAATAAAGAACACGACCGCCCCTATGAAAAACGGCGAAAAGGGAACGTCCTTATTTTTTATTTTGAATATAACAGCCGCCCCCACAGGCAAAATTATGCACAAGCCGCCGAAAACACCCAGCGCTACGATAGATGATGTCGAAAACATATATAAAACCTCCCGACTGTAATTATCCCTGTAAAACCGCCGTCCATCCAACTATAAGCCAGTCGTAAAATCCGTGAGCGATGATCAGAGAAAGGATAGTGCAATTTTTTATTTTCAGTCTGCAAACGCACCAGAATGCGCCTAATACCGCCGTCATTAACATCTGTAAAATATTTCCGCCGAATATGTGAAACAGCCCGAAAAGAACAGACGAACCGATCACCGCAGTCATTTCGTTTTTGCCGATATTTTTTATCCTTTCATAAATAAAACCACGGAAAACAAATTCCTCAACAGCCCCCACCGCCAATACACAATAGAATAATTCATAAACAAACTGCCATAAATATTGATACCTTTTTCCGCTGCTGAAATACTCACCGAACCCCAATAAATGTGGGATCAAGGTAAACATCAGCGACATTGCCGCCCCCACAGCAAGACCCAAAAGTATCTGCATACCGAGCTTATTTTTTGAAAATCCGTAATCGGACAGCCGCATTTTTTGCACAGCGGCAACAATTATAGGTACTGCCGCAATCAGCCAGTACGTCAGGATTGCGCTTGTCATTCGCAGACCCAAAGGCAGCCTCATCAACACAAATTGATTAAACAATATCACTCCGTACGCCCCCGCAATCGAGCCTAAAAAGCCGATTACCAGCGCACGCCATTCACCTTTTTCTTTCATGATCTTCACCCTTTCGGAATCGGGGAAAATGCCGATTTACAGGCAACACCGCAAACCGGCATTCCAAATATAATCCGTTAATAGATCGAACCGCTGTTCACTATAGGCTGAGCGTCCTTATTACCGCAAAGCACTACCAAAAGATTGGAGACCATTTGAGCCTTGCGTTCCTCGTCCAGATCGCAGACATTGTTTTCCGCCAGTCTTTCAAGAGCCATTTCAACCATGCCCACAGCGCCGTCAACTATCTTCTGACGGGCTTCAATTATGGCAGTCGCCTGCTGTCTCTGAAGCATTACCGCAGCGATCTCGGGGGCATATGCAAGGTGGGTTATCCGCGCCTCGATTATCTCTACGCCCGCTACCTGTACTCTGCCTTGCAGCTCCTTTTTCAAGTCCTCTGCGACCTCGGCGGAAGAACCTCTCAAAGACTTGTCATTATCGCTGTTTTCACTTTTGTCATAAGGATAAAGCCGCACCACATCACGCAAAGCGGAATCCGACTGAATGGACACAAATTCCTTGTAATTATCCACCCCGAACACAGCCTTTGCGCTGTCGGTTATCCGCCAAACCACTACGATACCCACCTCAATGGGATTGCCCATTTCATCGTTTATCTTCTGCTTGGAGTTGTCGTGGGTCTTGACTTTAAGGGAAATTTTCTTAACGGCAGTAAATGGATTCACATAGTAGATACCC
>CAMWLD010000285.1 GCA_947175005.1 uncultured Ruminococcus sp.
GCGTTTACATTGGCGTAAGCGTCGCCCTTGTTTACTACTGCGAACATACCCTCGTCATGTCCTTCAAGCTCTTTTACGATGCCGAGAACGGGGAAGTAGGTCTGCTCAGTCTTGGCTGCGGCGGTGGAGGTGCTTATTGCCACGTCCTTGCCGTATACCTTGGACTTGTAAACGCTGGTGGAGGTCTTTCCGTTATTGAAGTTGATAACTGCGCCGGAGCCGTCGGGCACGAAGATGAATCCGCCCTCGTTGTTCCTTCCCGCTGCGTTTGTTCTGCCTGCGCCGAAGGCCTGTGAAAGGTCAAGGCTTATGAGCTTATATTCCTTCTGCGCCTTTTCGTTTGTCTTTTCGCTGATCTCATCGGAATGGATCCTGATCTTTAATTTGTCGCTGTCCAAAACGATAGATACGGGAATAGAGAAGAAATATCTTGTGAAATCGTAGGTGATCTTTACGCCGTTATCGATATAATCCACTTTGAACTTCTGCGCCTGCACGGCGGTATCGAAGGACTTTGCGGGAGTATCGGGCAAGCTGTTGGTCTCCATATCAAGAGGTCTGAAGGTCAGCATAGAGGCCATTGTTGTCCTCTGGGGCTTGCCTGCAACGCTGTCGGATTCGTAGTCATAGGGAGTTGACCACCATATATAGCCGCTCTTGTTATTCTTAACGGCAAAGAAGCAGTTGGTCTCGTTGAAATAAAGGGTAAGATTGTCGTTTTTGGCAACCTCCTTCATTTCCGCCAAAGCCTGCTCCTCGGTGACGGGGGGTGCGTCTTCCTCTCCGCCGCCTGTCTCGCCGCCTGCCTCCGCGCCTTCTCCCTCTGCGGGAGCGTCGGCTGCGGGAGCGTTCGTAGTCTCGGGATCTGCGCCCTCCGACCATACAACGCCCGAGCTGAGGACAATGGAAACGGCAAGAATTGCTGCTAACAGCTTTCTTTTGAATTTAAGCATTTTCTGAAATCATTCCTTCCTCCGAAAGCGGGGTTTATATAGGCTGAAACCGCCTGTCTTTCGGTTGCAGATTTTTCTGTCAAAGCCATTTGCCGGTTACATACTGAATCTGTACATCAATTCGGTAACAACGGAGTATACGAACATTACTACCTGCTGGAACAGTGATACTAAAAGTATCAGTACCAGAACTATAATTACCATTGCAACTATTGTGAAGACAATGGCAAGTATGGTTTTGGGCATCGAATACTGATGAACCGCTTTCATTGCCGATATGATCAGAACTGCCGACCATACAAGTCCGATGTAGCTTATCAGAGTGATTATGGTGCTTTCCTGCCTTGTGAGAACGTTGCTGGCAAAAATGCAGATGACCTGAGCGATTATGTAGGGCACCAGCGAATATGCGGTAACACACATTATCTCATTCATCTTGCCTTCGCCGTCAAACAATGTACACAGCGACCAGTTTCCCACTACCCAGATAAAGAATATCAGTACCGAGCTGGAGAAGATAGGCACAACGTTGAATACCTTTTCAAAATTCGTCTGGAAAACGAAGCCTGTCATAAGTCTCGAGCATACGTTGACTATGAAGAATATCAGCACGATAACAAGGGCTACCTTGCTGTGGTAGGCTTTCTTCCACCTTACGTCCTCAAAGCCCTCAAAGGGGTGTCTTACAACGTAGAAAGGCCATTGCCACTTAGGAAAATTAAAATCAAAACGCATTTATGACACACCTCCCTTTGCAAGCTTACCTTTTTTCTTTTTCAATACCTGTCTTACCTTGGAAATTACCACCAAAAGGACGATAAGAACTATTACAATTATCATAAAGACATTGAAATACTTTCTTATCATTTCCATTCTGTATTCCTTGAAGGCACGGTTGTAGCCGGGTCTGCTGTTCATGTAGAAATACTTCATGGCTGTTTCGTTGTCGCCCATGGTGTAGTAAGCGTTACCGAGACCGATATAAGCGAACCAGTAGTTGGCGTCTCTCAGAATGATCTCCTCAAAAGGCTCCTTAGCCTCCATGTAAAGACCTCTGTTGAACTTTTCAATAGCTCCGTGAACCATTGCGCCGAATTCGGTAAGGGTGAATACCGTAATATTGTTCTTTCTTCCGTCAGAAACATAAACCTTTTCCCGGTAGGTTTCAAGAGCAGTGGGGGAGGTAAACAGTCCCTTCTGGTCTCCATAGCCGCCAAAGATAAATTCAAGGTCAAGCTCGTCGGAATACTGGAATATTCTCTTGTTTTCAAAGTCGAGGAGGAAAACGTTGCCGTTCTCGTCAACCTCTACATCGTCGATAGCCGAGGCGTATGTCTTTCCTTTGTAGTATACGGAAAGGTCGCCGAAGATCATATTGTCAAAGCCCATGTTCAGGTAAATGTTTTCGCCCGAGGGGTTGAGCTTTTTCAAAACGTCCTTGTCGGAGTTTTTAGCAGAGGTAACGGTGTAGATAAAGCCGTCAAAGTCGATATCGCAGTTGTCAAGCTCGATAGCCACCGCTCTCTTTCTTGCCAGCATCTGGTCACGGCTCATGAACAGCTTGTAGAATGCGTTCTGCAAAACCTCCGCTGTGGTCTCGACACGGTTTGCGCCGTAGAAGCCGTTGAAGGCGCCGTCTATGCTGAACTGTACCATACCGCTGGTAATGGAGGGGATAACTGCGTATACGTTGTAGGCGTTATCCACAACTACCTTTTCGGGACGGAAGGAAACGTTTGCCTCGTATACGTCGCTGGTAGGTCTTGTATATTCGAAGAAAATGGTTCCGTCCTCATAGCAGGCAAGAATTCTTTCATTCATGGAGTCTGCTATATAGATGATGGTCTTGTCGTTTCTGTGTGTTACAAAAACGCCTGTGGGAGTGTTCAGATCGGTTTTCTTGACCACACTCCTGCTTTCGGGGAATTCATCTCCGTACTTGAAGGTATCGAGGACTGTTCCCGAGCTCATATTTTCATCTGTGATGATAATGCGCTGATTTTTGCTGTCTGCTATATAAAACTTGCCCGTTTCGTTGTCCACGAACATATCTCTTACTTCGTTGAAAGCGCCTACGCCTATGTCAACGCCTGTGAATATGTCGGAAACAACATAGCCGTTCTGTGAAGGCACAGGGTCGTTCCACCAGTTGTAGTTATATCCGTAGTACGCTTCGTCCGCAAATGCCGAAGGAGCCATAACGCCCACTGCAGTAACTGCCGATAAAGCGAAAGCAGCGATTTTTTTAGATAACGGCACTGATATTCATTCCTTTCTTATTTTTCTTTTTGGGGGAATTTGCTTTTTTCATCGGCAAACCTTCCCTCTTGTTTTAACGCTTATGGTCTGTAAGGTGTCGGGCGTTTCGGAATATTAAAACGCCCTGCGCATTTTTTGACTTAATCCTTCAAGCCGCTCTGTGCCATGGTTTCCATAACGTTGCTCTGGCATATAAGGAAGATTATGATAGGAGGAACCATTGTTACAACTACCGCCGCTGCCGCAACGCCCGCACGTGCGATACCTGCGGAGGAGATCTGCGACATAACGGTGGGGAGGGGTTTCAGCTCCTCACTGTAAATAAATGCGTAGCCTGTTACCTGCCATGCGCCCTGGAATGCGAAGATCATCAGTGTCATAATGGCGGGCTTAACGTTGGGCATTACTATCTGCCAGCAGATCCTGAAATGTCCTGCGCCGTCAAGCTTTGCCGCCTCGATGACTGCGTCGGGTATCTGTCCAATTAACTGACTCATCAGGAACAGTCCCATAGGTGATGCGATATAGGTAAGGGTG
>CAMWLD010000286.1 GCA_947175005.1 uncultured Ruminococcus sp.
AGCTAAAAAATAGTATTAAAATCTATCTGACAGCTATATAATATGAATATAAGGCGAAAAAATCCTCATAAAACATAACGGTAAAAAGGCGGCGAAGTATATGAATTTAGCGGAAATAGGCAGCAGGATAAAGGCGGAGCGGAAACGTCAGGGAATTTCCCAGGAAAGACTTGCGGAAATGATAAGTGTATCCCCCCACTATATTTATGAGATAGAGCGGGGTATAAAGGCAATGTCCTTAGAGACCTTGATAAACATTACCGTGACGCTGAAAATGTCGGCGGACTATCTTATTTTCGGCAGTGTGCAAAATGCTCCCGACAGCGTTTCCCTTGCCGACAGGCTCGATACCCTGAACGATGAACAGCGGAAGCGTGCGGAAAGCGCCTTTTGTGCCCTGCTGCCGTATTTGAGATAGAGGCAGCTATATTTTTGAATTACCCGACTGTATGTAACAGCCGGGTTTTTTGTGCAGACAGATATTTTAAAAAAATTATTTTTTTTGCAAAAAAGGGTTGACAAGCGTTTAAATATGTGTTATAATTTTGATAAACATCTGTTGACCGCAGTGCTGTAGGGCTTGGCGGCGTTTGTACGCTGACCGATAAATGCAGTGCGGCGGAAGCAGAAATTTATAAAAAGGAATGATTTAATATGGAAAAACTCAATCTCTCGGCATCGGAATGGAAGATCATGTCAATGTTATGGGACAACGAGCCTATGACAATAATGCAGCTCACTAAAGCGCTCAAAGAGGAAACGGGCTGGACCAAAAACACGATCATAATACTGCTGGGCCGCATGGAGAAGAAAAACGCCGTAACATACGAGCGTATCGGGAATGCCAAGCATTACAGCACGCTGGTGAAGCGGGAGGACGTGTGCGTTGCGGAAACACAGTCGTTTCTGAAAAGGATCTACAGGGGCAGCCTCGGTATGATGATGAATCACCTTATTGAGCAGAAAGCTGTTTCAAAGGAGGATATTGCCGAGCTTTACGACATACTGAAAAAAGCCGAGGAAGAGGAAGCTTAAAGGTTACAGGGCTTTCTCTAAGTTTCAGCGTATTTTAAGTAAAGGAGCTTAAAAGTATGACAGAGACCCTTATATCCTCGTCGGTGCTTATTCTGACAGTGATATTGCTGAGGACGGCTTTCAAAGGGCGGATAAGCAGCAGGGCAAGATATGCTCTGTGGCTCATTGCCGCTGTAAGGCTGCTCATGCCCTTTGATCTTGCGGAAAGTTCCGTGAGCGTGATGAACCTGTTTAACGGCATTGAAATATCCGTAGCTTCGGAAGCGCCCGAAATTTCCCAAGCGCCTCCCACAACCGCCAATATCCCCGATACAACAGCTGTTCCCGCCGATGCAGAAAGCGGAAATGAACCTGTGAACGTCGGCAATACCGGCAGTGAAAATGACAATACAGCGAATATCCAAAGGGAGACCTTGACGGACGAAAGGGCTTATACCGAAGAGGCTGACAACAGTCCGGCGCAAATTATGCCCTATACGGAAGCGCAGGAAATGCAGGAAGAATCCGAAATACCCGCAGTCCAAAAGGGCAAAAAGCTGTCGGCAGCGGAAATATTAAGGCTTGTCTGGCTCATCGGCACGGCGGTCATGCTGATGTGGTTCATTATAGTGAACGTTATTTTCCATGCGGAGCTGAAACGGGACAGAAGCCCTCTCGAATACAGCAGCCCCTTAAAAATCTATGTATGCAAGGGGCTTACATCGCCATGCATTTTCGGCTTTGTAAAGCCGTCGGTATATGTTACCCCAGAGGCCGCAAGAGAAAAACGTGTGCTTGATATGGTGGTGGCTCATGAGCTTGGCCATTATTATCACGGCGATATTTTCTGGACGGTTTTAAGATATTTTCTGCTGTCGGTTTACTGGTTCGACCCTTTTGTGTGGCTGGCTGCGGTGCTTTCAAAAAGAGACTGCGAATGCGCCTGCGACGAGGCTGTTATACGCAGATTCGGCGCGGAAAGACGGTTTGAATACGGCAAGGCTATTGTGGATATGATCCCCGAAAAAGGCAAAGAAATGTTCGGCGTTGCCTCCACGTCCATGTCCTCGGGGGGCAGGGTATTAAGAGAACGGATAAAATTTATTTCCAAAAATCCGAAAAATCTCACGGCAGCGGTAATATGCACTGTACTGGTGACGGCTTTTGCGGCAGGGTGCACCTTTACCTCGGCGACTTCTCCCGAACCCGAGATCTACGGGGAAGCATTTCCCGATGAGACAACGATGCCTGCGGAGGATATTCGTGAACCGGAATATACCGTATCCGACCTTAAAGGCAAGGACGATCTTTACATAAACGTTACCGATTCGGACGGCAGAGAAAAAACACTTTTTTATATGATCCCTCCCACTCCGGGGGGAGAGGCGTTCGTGTATATGGACGAAATTTCCGATGACCCCTATGCGCGTATCGGATATATTCCCGAAGAATCCCTTGACGCTC
The DNA here is from genome assembly GCA_947175005.1 of uncultured Ruminococcus sp. Lineage (GTDB taxonomy): Bacteria > Bacillota > Clostridia > Oscillospirales > Ruminococcaceae > Huintestinicola. Next base: position 2,479 of record CAMWLD010000286.1, read on the forward strand.
CCGCCAAAACCGCCTCGGGGTATTACGGTCAGCAAATGGCGGAATTTATCGAAGCTTCCCGTTTTTCCGCAGCGGATATATCCTGTGTAAACGGCTCGGATAATATTGTAAGACATATAAAAAGCTCCCGCAGCAAAGAGACTTTTGAAAGCGTCAAAAACGCCATTGCGGATTTATCGTCCGCAGAGGCAGTTCAAAGCGCCGCCCCGACAGATGAAATGTCGGACAACATATGCGCACAGGTGGAATTTTACAGGGAAAACGGCGGCTTTTCCTCAAAGCTTACCGTAACTTTCCGAAATGCAGGCGGCAGGGTAGAGGGGAAAATTGCTTTGGAGGATTACAGCGGGATAATTTCCCTTATAACCGACCAAGAGCAGCCGCCCTCCGAAGAGGCGCTTGAAAAGGCATACGCCTCCAGCTGCCGAATGGAATCGGAATGGTTTGAAGCGGGAGACAGCGAGCTTTACCGCCTTTGCATAAGAGAAACGGGGGGAGAGACCAGAAAAGAGCTTTTGCCTTTGTCCTCCGAAAACAGCAGCTATGAAAGCTTCGGAACGGGTATTTTCTCGGAAAATATTGCAGAGAAGCTCATTGTCACGGGGGAAATTCCCTCGGGCTTTGTGCAAAAGGAGCTGGGAGATGTTCTTGTGGGCGTGCCTTATGAGGGGAATGCAAGCGTTATAGGCTCGCTGCTGCTGTGGCAGGATAAGGATATGACATTCAGGCTGGGCAGCGGCACGGAGGAGGACTTTGCCGATGCACCGAACGTTATATCGGGCACATTCGGAAAAAACCGCTGCGCTTATTATGATGACAACGGCACGGCAAGACTTGTTTTTGAGGACGGTAACGCCAATATTTACACAGCCGTTTTCGAGGGGGCAGACAGTGAAACGGCGGCAAAGATTCTCGGCAGCATTCATATGAAAAAAGCGGAACCGACTGCCCCGTATGTGTCCGCTGTCCCTTTGAGCAAGACCCCCAGCATATACGGCGACGAGAATTATGAGCTTACAAAGACCGATTGGTATTATTATGATTATTTCAGGGCAAATGCTCCCGCCATGCTGGTCACGGGCTTCAGGGTCACGGATAAAAGCCGTGAGTATGAAACGGATTTCAACTGCTATATCGAAAAGCAGGAGCCCGACGGAAAATGGTACAAGGTTATCCCTACGGGGGAGCTTATTCAGGCAAACAGCGGATACCGCCATTTTTACACCGATGAGGAAACAGGCAGGATACCCGTATG
>CAMWLD010000287.1 GCA_947175005.1 uncultured Ruminococcus sp.
ATGTAGAATTTAGCCCTGACCTCATATGGGGGCATATCCTCCAATTCTCGGACGTCGTTATCACAGAACCAACCGTTCCTGATACCCTTTTGATAAAATTTACCTCGCGCCGACATATTGGCTCTTGCATATCCGTTCATACTGAACTTAATGCTGTAGCCGTTCATACGCTCTTTCCTGGTAAGCAAGCCATTTGAAAAAGCTTGCTCATACATTCGGATAAGGGGCAGGATAGTATCTTTAAGGTATGCAAGATTCTCTTCCCCGTCAGAGCTGTGATTCTCAACGCCCCACAACTTAGCATGAAATGCGCCTCGGCTGCATATTTATCGCTGGGAATAACGCTGAGGATCTCGAAGCCTTCAACGGCAAGGCGGTGGGCGACCATCTGATCCATTACGTTAAAAGGGCGAACCTTCGGAGTATCGACAGTTCGTACTTCATTGTCCATTACGGCAGCTCCTTTACTCTATCGGCATAGGCGCATTTAAGCTCCAAAGCCCTTGTTTTCATATACGAAGCAGAACTTTTAAAGCCCCTGCGCTTTATATCCTTGCGAAGCGCAGCGTCGGTCACGAGATAAACATACTTAGCGCCGCAATGTTCGCAGGAAAAATAGTCAATGTGGATCCCGTCAGGGAAATGCTTGTGCTTAAGCTTTGAATCTTCAAGCAATATGTTTTCACCGCAGATGTCACAAACAACGGTCGTTTTTGCGGAAACCTGTCTGCTCTTCATAATAAAAACAGTCCTTTCATATTTTAGGCGCATAGAATATACTTGTCTTTGCTGGCTGTGCCATGTGCATTGCAATAGAAATTATCGCCGACACAGTAATGTCGATACGTCCTATGCTCTTGTGCTTATCTGCTTTATAGTTGTCATTGGCGTCGGTATACAGCCGAACGTTGCCAAAATTCCACCGTGCAGCTGGGTTATCTTCGTGATAAAGCTTGCGGTCAAGCAGCAGCTTCTCATACTTTTTCATGGCAGGTGAAATATTCTTCACGTCCTGCGGGATCTCCGCAACCTTGACGCCGTTATCGGTCAGTATTTTTTCAATAAACTGTGCCTGCCACGGGTCAAGTCCTACCCATTGGATTTTATATATAATGCCGAGCTGCAAGATTACTTCTGCAACCCATTCATAATCTATAGTGCGGCCAGGCGTTACATGGACATATCCGTCCTTTACCCACTGGCTGAACGGAACTCCGTCTCTCTGCTCTCTTTCCCGCATTTTCTCTTCGGTTATCCATGGGAAATACAGTTGATACCAGAACGGCAAGCCTTCCTGCGGCGGGAACGTCAAAGTAAGCGCTGTAAGGTCTGTAGTAGCTGACAGGTCACCCCCTGCCCAGCATTTTTTACCTCTGAGGTCGGGCTTCTCTTTAATAGTAGCGTCCCATTCGGATAAAGGCAGCCAGCCAACGAGCTTAACGCTTATCCATTGATTAAGGCGAAGCCAACGGAAAAGCCTTTCCGCTGCGGGACTGGACTTAGCGTCCATTGCTTCTTCGCGAAGCGTATCAATGTCGATAGTCACACCGAGGGAAGGATTGCACTCATACCAAAGCTTTTCATCATATATGTCAATGTCCTTGATTTTTTCAGCATCGCCGCCGAGACCATATATAAAGGGAAGCCATGTGGGGTTATCGGCATACATTGTGTTCCCGCGGCGTGCTTCATATATTCTGCGAGCTTTCTCGTGGATCTCCCAGCCGATAGAAACACGGTCGGGGTCGTCGCCTGCAGTAGTCAGCACGATATATACAGGCTGTTTTCTGGCAGAACCAGAGCCGAAGGTCATAACGTCCCAAAGGTCACGGTTTGGCTGGGCGTGGAGCTCGTCAAAGATAACACAGGTCGGTTTATAGCCGTGCTTTGAATACGCCTCTGCAGATAAAACCTTGAATGTTGTATGAGATACCTTGTCTATGATGATCTTTTGGGATTCCTTAATTTTTGCCCTTTTCATGAGATAAGGGCTTTGCTTTAACATGGAAAGTGCGGCGTTAAATACAATAGATGCGTTATCCTTATCGGCGGCGCACACATATACTTCACCGTCGTAGGAACCGTCGCCAAATGTATGATAAAGTCCCAATGCGGCGGCAAGCTGGGACTTGCCGTTTTTCTTCGGCAGCTCCTGATACAGGTAATGATACTGACGGAAACAGTTCTCCTTGACTGTACCATAAAATTCGGAGATCATATTTTTCTGCCAAGGCTGGAGCAGGAACGGCTGACCGTAAAAATCGTCCGTAAGCTTCAGACATTGAATAAAATTTATGGTATAGTCTGCTTTTGCTTTGTCAAAAGGCATTAAGCACCACGCTCTTCAAACAGTTTCGCCATAGGATCATCGTCAGCCTCATCTTCATCCTTTTTGGGAATTGAGCGAAGCTGTGCCGCAATGGTCATTATGTTTTCCTTTTCTATATCGAGGAGCATTTTGCGCTTATCCTGAATACGCTTGTCAAGAGCAAGGAGATTGCTTTCCATTTTGGCAAGTGTATTGAAGTATTCCATATCCGACAGCACCCGTTCCTCTATGTTAGGATGTGCCGCAACGTCATCGTCGTGCGCTACCTGGAGCTGTTCAATTCCGTGCGAAAATTCCTCTCTTTTAACCTCAAAATCGAGAATTTCAGCGGTGATTTGGCAGTATCTGTTGATAACATTTTCCACAAGCGCATCATTTTTGTCGATAATTTTAAGAAGCGTACTGACGCGCTTGAATTCTTTGAAAGCAGCCTTATTGTTCCTCACTTCCGATCTGACTTTAAGCGGCAAACCCGTTGACAGAGCAGATTCGGCGGCTTCTCTTTGTGCCAGTTCTTTCTTAGTTCTGTGTGATTTCCCTTCCATCTTTATCACAGAAGTTGGCTTGGGCGGCGTCGGCATATGGTCACCTCCATTTCGGCGTCGGAAAAATTTCACAGCGTTTTTGCCCCCACAGTGAGAAAAAAGCTGATGTGGGAATATTTTTTGTATGAATGTCCGCCGCGGTCAAGGTTCAAAGGCTTTACTGAGGTGAAGCATAGGGGGGGAATCCCCCTGCGGTGGTGCGACTGCGGCTATGATAATCAGGACTTGGCTTTGTTTCCGAAGCCGCCGTCCTCTTTGGCTGTCTTGGTTGAATGGCAACAGTGGCACAAGCCCTGCCAGTTCGTTCTATCCCAAAACAGTTTCAAATCGCCACTGTGCGGTTTGATATGGTCAACTTCTGTTGCAAGAGTACGCCGTCCCTGCCTTGCACACTCGGCGCAATACGGGTGACTGGCCAGAAACAGCTTGCTCTCCTTTCGCCACTTATGACCGTACAGTCTTGCGGACGATGAATCCCGTTTCGGGTTCAGGTCTGCTTTATGTTTATCGCAATAGCCCTCGGTGGTCAGCGTCATACAGCCGCCGTGCCTGCAGGGTCTTGGTATTTTAGTTGTCATTGTGTTCATCGCCTTTGAGAATCCCGACTACTGGCGGCGGCAGGTCAGACCGCCGCTTCATCGGTTTAGGAGTGCTTATGAATACATCTATCCACATTCCAAGCATACACCCGATTTTCAAAACGTGGATACTTCACCTGTGCCAATGTGTGCCAAAGTGTGACAACGACTGCCAAAGTGTGACAAAATTTAATAGTCTATTCACATTTGACAAGGCAAAATAATCAAAACCACCCGTAAAACGGGTGGTTTGCGAAAGCCCTAAAAGGGCTTGG
>CAMWLD010000288.1 GCA_947175005.1 uncultured Ruminococcus sp.
TCATAGACCCGGGACGCTATCATACCCCGTAGTCTCGTTGCCTCCTCGGGAGCGGCATTTTTCGACACCTCGGTGAAAAGATAGTTCATAGCCGATAAACAGCCGCTGTATCTTACCTCGGGACTGTCGGATTCCATGCAGGCGCGGTATGCTATAAAGCAAGCCTCGTCCTCTCTTATAAAGCCTTTTACATGGCTAAGCTCGTGCATCACCGTGCAGGGCACACGGGCGGGGGCAAGATTTGCATTGTAATTTGCCTCCAGGCTGAACGGGAAATATATCCCCTGAAGATCAAGCTGGGTCATGAACCCCGAAAACATTATCCGCTTAGGCTCGGGGTAAATGCCCGCCAGCTGGGGGTATTCATCACTTAAACGGTTCATGGAGATTTCCGCAAGCTCCCCCATATTTTCGGGGACTATCATTTTTCCCTCATCATCTCTTGCGACCTGCTCCGAAAGCTCGTTGACATTTTCTATGACCATTTCGCAAATGGCGATAACATCCTCCACGGGATACCTGCCGTCACCGCCGCAAAGATACCGTTCGGAAAATTCGGTGGTGTGGTAAAGAATGAAGCAGTTTAGAGTTTCGGTGACAAAAATAAAGATCAGCACCCATGCGTAAAATATTCCCGCCCTCTTTGCCATGCGCTTGCTTTTTTTCACGGCTGCGGCAATGAAAATGACGGGGGCTGCAATAAGCAGAATTATCCCTAAGATTATCATTACTTCCCCCGCCGAAAAGGGCAGTATCCCCGTGACCGCCGATATTACCGAGGCTGTCGGCGAATATATGTACAGGGCGTAAAAATCGGTAATATTGCTGCTGATCCATGAAATTATGTTGGCAATTATCATAAGTACAACGGTTACTGCCATGGCAAGCAGATTTTTACTTATTCTTATTTTTTTCCTTTTGACGGTTTCTTCCCTAACCGGTGCGGCGGTCGGCATTTTCACATCTTCCTAACATTATTAAATTTGGGGCAAGGAGCGTTCTGAATTATATCCAAAAACGGAGGCGCAAAATGCAAAATAATATGCAAAAATTCTATGATATTCACCGAAAAAATTTCCCGGGAAAATACGCAAAATGGGAAAGCTTTTTCAGAAAAGATACGGGACGGATAAAGGCGCTGAAAATTTTCGGTAAGCTGTCCACAGGGGCGGTTTACATTGCCTATATTCTGCTGATAGCTTATGTTATACTGTTTGACGAGAGCCGCCTGCTGCGGTCGATAGTCGTTCCCGGGGCGATCTTCGCCGTTACCACATTTGTGCGCAAAGGGATAAACGCCCCCCGCCCCTATGAATATGGGGGCGCTCCGATTATCCCTTTAGTGCCCAAATCCACCAAGGGAAATTCCTGTCCCAGCCGCCACACCGCCTGCGCATTCGCCATAGCCTTGGCGGCGCTTTACGTGAACATACCCGCAGGTATCGCCCTTACAATATTGGCGACGCTTATCGGCATATCCCGCCCGATAATGGGTGTGCATTATCCCTTAGACGTTGCATTCGGAGCGATGATCGCCCTTGTTATCGGAATCATAGGTTTTTGGATAATTCCGTAGATTACTATTCCCTTAAAATAAAAATGGGAATGGGCGGGCAGTTAGGACGGTTGGAAAATTCGGCGGTTATTACCGTAAATTCGCCGCTGTCAACGGTTTTCACAAATTCCAGCAGGGCGTTTTTTTCCTCAAAGCCCGTGTCCCTGCCGTAATAGAGTATCATGGAAATAAGCCCGCCCGGTTTTATAAGGGTGAGGGCTTTTTTTACGGCGGCAATGCTGCTGCGGGTCTCGGTATGTACGGTATGATCGCCCCCCGGCAGCCAGCCGAAGTTAAAGGTAATGCAGGAGACTGTACCCGCCTCGGCATATCTGTCCATATCCTCATGGCTTGCAAGATGAACTTCAGCCCTTTTGTCAAGCCCCTTTTCACGAAGCAAGGCAAGAGTATTGTCCACTGCCTGCTGCTGTATATCAAAGGCAATAACGTGCCCCGTGTCCCCTGCAAGCTCCGCTAAAAATGCCGTGTCATTGCCGTTTCCTGCGGTAGCGTCAATGCAAAGATCGCCCTCCCTCACTTTTTCGGCTATGACCGCCTTTGCTATCTCCAAGGCGCTGAATTTTTTGCGCATACTTTTGAGCTCCTTTACTTAATCCTGTACATTGAAACTTAGTGGAGATTCTGTAACTTTCAAACTTTTACTGATCCTTTTCTTTGAGATTCCTTTTCTGCTTCCATAATTATAACATATATTTTCCAACATTGCAACAGGAAATTTAATACAGTTTGTGTCAAATTTTTATATGTCACAATTTTTCAAGCTTTCACGGTCAAATTAAAGTGCCCGTCCGATAAATTCAAAAAACAAGGTATAAATAAACCGCCGACATGGAATAATAATTTAAAAATTCAAACACAAGGAGCATTTGATAATGACCGTAGTTTTTATCCGTGCGGTAATACTTTACTGCGTGCTGATATTTTCCGTCAGGCTTATGGGCAAAAAACAGATCGGAGAGCTTCAGCCCTCGGAGCTTGCCATAACGATACTTATATCAAACATTGCAACGCTGCCTGTGGAGGATATTTCCATTCCGCTGATAACGGGGCTGCTGCCTGTGCTGACGCTGGTTTGCCTTGATGTGCTCATGTCGTGGGTGTCGATGAAATCGAGGAAAATGAGAGGCGTTATGTCGGGTGAGCCTGTGGTCATTGTCAGCAACGGGCAGATAGATCAGCAGAAGCTGTATAATCTTCGGTTTACCACGGACGATCTTATGGAGGCTATACGCTCGGAGGGTGTTTTTGACTTAGACGAGGTGCAGTTTGCGATAGTGGAGACTACGGGAAAGGTAAGCGTTTATCCGAAATTTTATGCACGTCCCGTGACGAACAATGATATGGACATAAAAAATCAGTCCACAGACCCGCCCGCTGTGGTAGTTCAGGACGGCTGTATTATGGAATCGTCCCTTAAACGGCTGGGGCTTGGCACGGGCTGGCTGGAAACTATCCTAAAGGAAAACAACACCGAAACAAAGGAAATATTTATTATGACTGCCCAGTCTGCGGGAAAATACAAAATTATTAAAAAAGAGCTGAGCCATGATAGCAAGGGGGAGAAAGTAATTGAGAAGAGTTAAGATAGCAGTCGGGCTTATTGCGTTTATTATCGCATATTCGGTAATGTCGCTGTTTGTTCTGAACCATTACAACGAGGAACTGAAAAGTCGGATAGAAAATATTCAGAGCGTTTATGAAAGCGGCGACACGGAAAAGGCGCTTGATCTGTCAAATGAGCTGAATGTTTACTGGCACCGCTATGAGCGTGCAGTAACTATTTTTATTCACGACGGAGCTTTGGAGGAGATCAATTCGTCTATTGCAAAAATAACTCCCTTTATTTCCAATGAAAATTCGGAGCTTATTGCGGAAATTCAGTCCATTTATCACAGGCTGGATCAGATGTATGAAGAAGAATTTCCTGCGTGGTATAATATTTTGTAAGAGCCTGACAGTCGGGCGGCAATCATCATTAGGTAACTGCTGATCAAAGGTATTTCACCCGAGGGCATAATTGCCCATGGCGGCGGGAAATACCTTTTATCAGTAATTTCTTAGAGTTGCAGACAAGAGACCGCCTGTAATTCAATGATCGGTCAGCACAATATGAACCCGCAAAGATAAGAAAGCATTCTTTAA
>CAMWLD010000289.1 GCA_947175005.1 uncultured Ruminococcus sp.
GGGTCTTTGTGACCCGTTCACCCTTGTCACGGGCTTTGACAGGAAAAACCTTTATTTTGAGGTGCGCCGCCCCTCGGATAAAACCGCCGACCTTAAAAGCCTTGTGAAAAAATACTCAAATGAGGACAGAAGCGGGATAATTTACTGCTCGACCAGAAAAAACGTGGAAAATCTTTACACCCTTTTAAAGGATTCGGGGTACTCGGTCTCACGGTATCATGCGGGGCTGAGCGAGGGAGAACGGGCGAAAAATCAGGAGGATTTTATATACGACCGAATTAAAGTGATGATAGCAACCAACGCTTTTGGCATGGGCATTGACAAGTCAAACGTCACCTTTGTTATCCACTATAATATGCCCAAGGACGTGGAAAGTTATTATCAGGAGGCAGGACGCGCGGGGCGCGACGGCTCGCCCTCGGACTGCATTCTTTTATACAGCGGGCAGGATGTGGTGACGGCGAAATTCCTCATAAACAAAAGCTTTGAGGAATCGGAGCTGCCTACGGAGGAAGCGGAGGCTGTCAGACGGCGGGATTTGAAGCGGCTCAGCGATATGATATTTTACTGCACGGGGGCGGACTGCCTGCGAAGCTACATACTTAAATATTTCGGGGAAAAATCCCCGAACGAATGCGGAAACTGCTCCTACTGCTGCTCGAATTCGGGGCGTGAGGATATAACGGTGGACGCACAAAAAATAATGTCCTGCATTGCAAGGGCGGGGCAGCGATTCGGAATGTCGGTCATCTGCGACACACTGCGGGGGAAAAAATCGGAAAAACTGACAGAGCGGGGACTTGACAAGATCAGCACCTACGGTATTATGGCTGACTGCCCCGAAGCACGCTTGAAGCTTATATGCGACAAGCTGACGGTAATGGGATATATTGAAAAAACCGAGGGGCAATATCCCGTTTTGCGGCTGACAAAAAAATCCGCTTCTGTGCTGCGGGGCATGGAGAAGATAACCGCAAGACTGCCGCAGACGACCGAAAAGAAGTCCGGGGCAACGGCTGTATATACGGTAAACAGTGAGCTTTTCGAGCAGCTGCGTGCGCTGCGGCGGAAGATAGCCAAGGTGCAGAGTATGCCGGATTATGTGATCTTCACGGATATGTCATTGCAGGATATGTGCCGCCGTCTGCCCTGTACGGAGGACGAATTTTTAAAGGTAAGCGGCGTGGGCGAGGCAAAGCTGGAGAGGTACGGCGGTGAATTTATTGATGTGATAAGAGAATATGTGGAGGAAAAATCTCCCGAGCCTGTAATGATGACCGGAAAATCCCCGAGCCGCCGTTCGCTGAAAAAGGAGGAGGACATAAAGAGAGGCTGGGAGACTATCTGCGAAAATTCGGGAAAGATCCGAATCAATGACACACAGATCACCATAACCGCATTTGCCGATCAGATAATTTCCGACACGGGAGCGGAGGTGGCGTCAGTTCCCATACGAAAGGCGATCACCGACTGGCTTATTGCCGAGGGGTTTCTGACGGAAACAAAGGATGAGCACAATCATTCGTACAAAACGGTCACTGAAAATTCGGCCGAGGTGGGAATCTGCCGGGAATGGGTGACAACCGCCGCAGGCCGCCGCTACATAAGAGTCCGCTACAAACCCGAGGCACAGCAGTTTATAGCGGATAATATTGAAAGCATTGGGGAATTTGCGGTAAGGCAGATGAACGGGTGATACTAATTTCTGATTGATATAAGTATGAGGCTCACTCCCCTACCGCTGTTACGGCGGCTTCGATGTTTGCGGAAAAAATTTTGGTACATATGACGGCAGCCAGGAAAAGCGCCCGAAGAACGACACCGCTTATGTCATATGAATTAAACTGAAAAACGATCATGAGAACAGCGGTGATAACAGCAAGTGAGAATAGTTTTCTCTTTCGTATAAAGACCGATCCGAACGCCGCTCCCGCTGTACTGAAAACGCCCGAAACAGCCATCATCATCACCGACCCAAGCCCCATCATAAACCCCATACCGCAGGAATTATCGTCGGGGGCATTCTCAAATATTATGGGAACGGAAATAATGACGGCTATGATACAGTAAGCGCCAATGGCGGCTATAAGACCTCCCAGCGTGAAAGCGGCGGATCTCATGCTGCGTCTTAGTATCAGCACTGTCCCGCAGATGACATAGGCAAGGATTGTCAAAGCGTCACGGATAAGAAGGCTTACATCCCACCAATCCGTGTTTTTTAATGAATCGGCTTTTAACACTGCTGCTGCAAAACCCCAAAGCAGCAGAATCGCTCCGATAAACGGCGGTATCGCTTTATTCATAAAAAACGCCGTTTTGCTTTTGGATATAACACCGTATCCCGAAGTCAGCATTCCTGCTGCCGTTGTTTCGGCTGTTTCGTTTTTTTCATTGTTTAACCGAGAGATCCTTTGAGTGTAAATGACTGTCGCAAGAAATAACAGCCACGGTAAGTTCCCTCTTCCTCCATCGACAACAAGCAGGAAAACGATCATGAGAATGAGAAAGATCACGGCGGGTATAAATAGTTTCCCCTTTCGCATAAAAACTGTGCCGAAAGCCGCCCCCGCTATGCACAAGGCTGCCTCAATAAACATCAGACGCACCGAAAAAAGCCCCAAAGTTGCGGACAGGACATTTAAGCCCGGCAATTGGCTGTCGGGTGTATCCATAAGGGCATTAAGCTGCGGAATGGAAATACAGGCTGCGATGATATAGCAAGCTCCCTTAGCGGCGAGAGCTCCTCCAAGCACTGTGCAGACAGATTTGAGGCTGCAGCGGACTGTCAGCATAATGCCGCAAGTGAACATTGACAATGCGGAAATGATGCCTGTGACGATGAGGCTTGCAAACTGTGCATTAGAGCCGAAGTTTACAGCCAATTTAAAAGTCCCTACTGCTCCACGCAAACCCAACAAAATCAGAATGATCCCGATAAATTCCGATGTTTTTTTGTTCATATGCACTCTCTCCATTCTTATTTTTATTGAATTTCCCTACTTTTTACAATGCTCAAACATATATACGTTTGAGATCGATTATTTTTATGGGAAATTTTCAACAAATATGGGGAGATTTATTTGTAAAAATTTACGATACGGAGAAATTTCTTTCAAAACTCTTGACAAACGCTCAAAAATAGTGTATAATATTTCCATAACTTATGCCGCTGTGGTGAAATCGGCAGACACAAGGGACTTAAAATCCCTCGGAGTAAAATCCGTACCGGTTCAAGTCCGGTCAGCGGCACTGTTTTCATCTCCGCAAAGCCCGTAGAATAGGGGTTTGCGGAGATGATTTTTTTCATAAAAACCGTTTTGTCCGCTATTTGACCGCTATTTTCAAAATTGCTGTTGTTGACCGCTGCTTTTCAGGCTTATGGCATTGGCAACAGTGTCCATTGCTCTCGCCTGCGCAGTTTGGAATGTATGCGCATATATCTGCAAAGTCGTTGTCGGTGTGGAGTGCCCCAAGCAGCTTTGAACGGTCTTGACATCAATTCCATTGGATATAAGTATTGAGGCATGAAAATGTCTGAAACTGTGGTTGCAAACATATCGCATACCCGTCCTTTCGCAGAATTGCTTGAAAAAGTACCCCGGAGCTGTTCCGTCCAAAGGCAAACCGTTCCATTTGGTGAATATCCTGTCCGTTTCCTGCCACTTACTCCCGACCTTGTTTCTTTGCTTGTCCTGTAAGTCACGCCAGTGCAGGAG
>CAMWLD010000290.1 GCA_947175005.1 uncultured Ruminococcus sp.
GGGGGGGCGGCCACGGTAGAGACCGATAACGGGCTTATTTCCTGCAAGGCAAGGGGGGTATTTCGAAAGGACGGGATATCTCCCTGTGCGGGGGACAGGTGCTTGGTGGAGGGTGATGTGATAACAGAGATCGCTCCCCGCAAAAATGAGCTTATAAGACCGCCTCTTGCCAATATTGACGTGATATTTTTTGTGGTGTCCACTTGTGAGCCGAGTCCTAATCTGACCTTGCTGGATAAGTTCATTGCGGTGTGCGAATACAAGGAAATATCACCTGTGATATGTGTGACAAAGACAGATCTGCAAGACCCGGGAAATATTCCTGCGGGAAATATTCCCGATATTTACGGGAGAATAGGCATTCCCGTTATAATATCCAAGTTTGACGACCCGGGAGAATGCGTGGGGAAGATAAGAGAGATATGCAGGGGGAAGATATGTGCGTTTACGGGAAATACGGGGGTAGGCAAATCCACGCTGCTTAATGCGGTAGCCCCGGGGCTTGCCCTTAAAACAGGGGAGATAAGCCGTAAGCTGGGGAGGGGACGGCACACTACGAGAGTTTCCAGGCTGTTTAAGATAGACGACTGCTACATAGCGGACACTCCCGGGTTTTCGGTATTTGAGACGGGACAGTATGCGGTCATTTACAAGGACAGGCTGAAATACTGCTTTAGGGAATTTGAGGAATATGAGGGCAAGTGCAGATTTACCGACTGCAATCACATTGCGGAAAAGGGCTGCGCAGTGCTTGAAGCGGCGGAAAAGGGGGATATAGCCCCGTCGAGGCTTGCAAGCTATGGGGAAATGTTCAGAGAGGCGCAGAATATTAAGGAATGGGAGACAGGCAGATGATAGGTTATATTTTCGGCGGTGCCGATATTGAAGATTACAGCAGGATAGAGGTTGCCAAGGGCGCTTTGGTGATAGCGGCGGACAGCGGCTACAGGCACTGCAAGGAGCTGGGGATCGTTCCCGATAGAATGATAGGCGATTTTGACAGCATAGGCGACGACTGTCTGCCCGAGGACACGGGTATTGAGGTAATACACGTTTCAAAGGAGAAGGACGACACAGACCTGCTTTTGGCGGTTCGGGAGTGCCTTATGGAGCACTGTTCGGATATTCGCATTTACGGCGGGGACGGCGGCAGAATGGGGCACACCATAGCAAATGTGCAGATACTGCGCTCCATTGCACGGTTCGGCTGCAAGGGGAAGATCTACGGAAACGGCTTTGAGATGGTTTTCGGCACTAAGGGGATGCATAATTTTTACAATTACGGCTACAGGTATGTTTCCATTCTTGCCATGAGCAACAATGCGGATATTGAGGTAAGGGGACTGAGATACACGGGGGTCGACGGGCATATTTCCCTTTCTTCGGATTATCCCAAGGGGGTAAGCAACGAATTTGCGGACAGCAGCTGTTCGATTGAGGTAATAAGCGGGGAAGTGCTGATCATTCTGGAGTATTGAAATATATCAATTGTGTATGTGAGATTTTTGTGTACATATTTTCCCTCGTTTATGGCAGACTTATGAAGTGCGTTATAGACGAGGGAATTTTTTGGGCATTTTACTAAAGTTTTCCCAATAAGTGCCGATATTATTGTTAAGCGGAAATATCGGCGATTATGAGGTGAAATGTTATGATTGAAGTCAAGGGGCATTACATATGGGATTTTTGGATGGGGCGGGAGGAAAATTTTGCAAATAGGGCCGCTTTCAATAGTTTAAAGGATAAATGGAAAAAAGCTCATGCTAAAGCGGAAAATGTGAAAAATGAAGATGTGCTTTGCGTTTCCGGTGAAACTCTTCGCAGGCTGAAAGATTCGGAGACAGCCTGTAAGTCGGAGGTTAGGGCTGCTTTTGAAAAATACGGTAACAAATAAAAGCTTTGTGAGAATTAAGGCGGTTTGGTGTTTCACATCATAAATGGCGAGAGGCAGGAAAAAATTCCTGCCTCTTGATTTTTTTGATCGGGATAGAGTTACTCGTTTACTGCTTCTTTAAATCGGCGCAGACCACCGTCATTTCGCCCTTTTTGTTGTAGAATTTGGAGGATATGGTCTTGCAGCTGCTGCCTGTGGCGTTGGATATGTACCAGCCGGAAATAAAGGGGTCTTCTATCTGCTCCTTTATGGCGTAGAAATAGTTCTTGATGTCGTGGTTCACGCCGATAGGGGCGGGGTGGAAGCCCTCCTCGATATGGGTGTCGGGGCTCATAACAGTGCTTGTTATCTGAAAACCCTTGCTGTCTATCAGAAAGGCGCATTCGATCTCGGGGTGCTCCGCCACGTAAGCCTCCAGCTCCTTGTTATAGTCGCTGCCGTCCATGCAGGCAAGGCGGTTTACAAGCTCATAAATTATCCGCTTATAGCTTTCGATCTTCATATTTATTACGGTGGGGTTTTTCTTTGTGGATATGTTAAGCTTCTGGGCTGCCTGCTCCACACGCAGCCTTGCCTCGTTGGTGAAAAGGTAGTTGAACTGCTCGGGGCGCTGGAAATAAAACCCCTGGAAATAGTCCACGCCCAAAATCATACAGGTGATAACCTCATCCACGGTCTCGACTCCCTCGGCAACGGTCATTGCGCCTATGCGCTTGGCTGTACCGATAATGGAGCGGAACACCTCGCGGTTGTAGTTGTTGTTTTCGATACCTGCCACAATGGCACGGTCGATCTTGATTATATCGGGATTTACCATCATTATGCGGTTTAAGGTGTCAAGACCCTCGCTTACGTTGTCAAGGGCGATAAGAAAGCCCTTGGAGCGGTAGAAGTCCACGAACATCATTAGATTATAGGCGTCCTTTACCCGTGATTCGTTAAGCTCGATAACTACGTTTTGGGGGGACAGGTGATTTTCCGAGGCGTTTTTCAGAATTTCTCCCGTGCCCGAGGTTATGGTGTTTAATACGGATGTTTCAAAATTCAGAAAAAGGGTGGGGGCGCTGCTTTCTGCGGAAAAGGCGCGCATTGCCTTTTCACGGCAGACTCTGTCAAGGCTTAAAGCGCAGCCGTCCTTCTGAGCCTGCTGAAACATAATTGTAGGGGGTATCTGCTCCCCGTGATAAACACCTCTGGCAAGGGCTTCAAGACCTATGTACTTTTTGGTGTTAAGGGAGTAGATAGGCTGAAACTCCACTATTATATCCTTTTTTTCGATTATCTCATGAACAAGCTCTGTTGTTACCTTCACGGCTAAATCTCCAATCAAAATTAGTTAAAATAAATAAACTCACGATGCAAGGGGAAAATATGCTTACAGACAAAATATAAAAGCTACTTTATCATCGGTTTTTCCGAAAACAGGCTGTTTATAATGGGATTATCAGGCTCGAGGCGCTTACAGATACGGTTATATTGTCTGTACATCTGCTGTGTGCGGTTTTCGATAAAGCAATAATACATAAGGTAGGAGAACACCAGCACAAGCAGGATAATGTTCACAGCCATTATGGCAAGAAGTCCTGTTATGAAGAATATCCCCAGCCCCAAAAAGAGCAGCAGGCAACACATGACCGTCACGATAAGGTGGACTATCCGCTCGTGCTGGATAAAGCCTATTTGTATCAAATGTTCTCTTTTCAGGGTCTCAAAGTCGGTGTCGTCCTTTTCAATGGCGTTGTCCACCGCTTTCATATATGCTTTTATGTAATTGCCCATATTCTCCCGCCTTTCCAGTAAATTGAACTTAGGGCATAT
>CAMWLD010000291.1 GCA_947175005.1 uncultured Ruminococcus sp.
GGAGGCACACTGTGTATCATGCCCGCAAACGGCGGTAACGGCGCATTTGCTTACTTGCAGTTCGCTGCAAATATCCTCCGACAGCTCCCCTATTTTCGTACCCGAGGGGATTATTTGAGGGAAATATGCGGTGGGAACTTCTATAGCGGAAAGAATTTCCCTGCTCCACTCGCTGCCGCTCATAAGGGCGGTGGTGGAGGCTATGGAATTTTCCGCATATATTCTGCCCGTAAGCAGGTAATTGAAAAGGTCGGGCATAAGCAGTATCTTTTGGGCGGACTTTAAGATATGAGGGCGCCCCCGGCTGAGGGAATACAGCTGGAAAACCGTGTTTATATCCATTATCTGAACGCCCGTCATTTCGTAAAGCTTTTCGGAAGATATTTTTTTGAAAAATTCCTCGGCAATTCCCTCTGTGCGGCGGTCACGGTAGCAGACGGGATTTTCGATAAGCTGACCGTCCTCGCCGATAAGTCCGAAGTCCACTCCCCAGGTGTCAATGCCAATGCTTAGGATCGGCTCGTCTGTAAAGACGTTTGCCTTTACTATACCTTGCTTTATTTCGTGGAAGAGCCGCAGAACGTCCCAATACAGCGTGCCGTTTACGGTCACGGGGTCGTTTGGGAAGCGGTGGACTTCCGTTAATGAGACCCTGCCGTCCTGAAACTTAAGCACCATGGCACGTCCGCTTGAAGCGCCCAGATCAAAGACAAGTACATTTTTTGCGCCGCTCATTTGACCACGCCCTTTTTCAGAATAATATTGGCGTAAATGGCACTTTCCCCCGTGGCGACCACGGCATAGGCATTTTTGGCGCGATCGTAAAAGGCAAACCGCTCGGTCATTTCTATCTTGCAGTTTTCCGGCTCGTATCTGTCAATGATATTCTGATACTCCTGCCAGATAATGGGGACTATGGGGTCTCCATGTTCGTCGGTATCCCCGGGGACTACCGACATAAGCACCACGGGCTTGTCGCTGTAGGTATCGAGTGGGAAAAGCTGCATAACAGCGTCCAGTATTTCGGGAACGCCGTGACCGTCGCACCTTACTACCCTTTGCCCTACGCTTTCAGCGGGGAAATTGCCGTCGGCTATGACTATCTCATCGCCGTGACCCATTTCCATAAGTATTTTAAGAAGCTCGGGGGATAAAATTTTCGGTATGTTTTTAAGCATTTTTATTTTCCTGCCTTTCTGTATTTTAAATTTTTAATTTTATGTATCGGTAACGGGGGACGTTTCGACGGTGTCCTCTGTGTCCGGCTCCTTGCCCTTGCTGACGATAATGTCTACCGTGCTGTCCTTTTCGACTTCCTCTCCCGCCTTTGGGGTGGTGGAAATTGCCCAGCCGTTCGGAACTGTTTCGGAATATTCAAAGACCAATCGGTAACGAAGGCCTGCTTCCTCGATCATGTTACCGGCGTTTTCGCAGCTGACGCCGCAAACATTCGGCACGGTTATCATTTGCGTGCCCTTGCTGACAACGCACTTTACCGTTGAGTTTCCCACTTCAATAAGGCTGCCCTCTTTCGGACTGTGGCTTATGACAGTCCCCTCGGGGTATTCGTCGGAATAGACCTCCTTGTCTATTTCCATATCAAAATAAGAGGCATAAGTCGATTTGCATTCGTTATAATCATAGCCCACAAGGTTTACCATAGGCTGAAAGTTTTCCATTTCCCTATCCCTAAAAATTTCCCCAACCCAAAACGGAGGTGTGGTGGATATCATCAAAAGGAACGCTGCTGCCCCCGACATACCAAGAGCAAGCACCGCACAGGCAAGCTCGGTTATCACGGTTCTTTTTCTGACCTTTCTTTTTGAGATAAAATCCGCAATGACCTTTACAAAAAGACAAAGGGCGGCTAACGGTAAAATAAAGATTGAATAGCAAATTACAAGGTCATCCAAGCTTAGCATTGTAAGACTGACCGAAAAAGCCATAGTCATTCCTCCTTATTTATGAGTAACTCGCTCTCCTCGGGTTCGGCAGAAGTTTCCTCCCTGCCCTTGCTGACGACAATATTTACCGTGCTGCCCCTTTCGATCATCTCATTCCTTTCGGGGTTCGTGGAAATTACACAGCCTTCCGGAACTGTTTCGGAATATTCATTGGTAAATGAGTACGTTAAGCCCACGCCCTCGATCATTTGACATGCAGTTTCCCGGTCCACTGTGTAGGTGTTCGGCACGGTTATCATTTGCGGGCCTTTGCTTACCGTGCACCTTACTTCGGAGGCATTCCCATTGGAATTTCCCATAACGATCCATGAACCCTCCCTTGGGAATTGTTCTATTATAACGCCCGCAGGATACTCGGAGGAATAAATCACCTTATCTACCGTCATATTGAAATATTTGGAATATTCTGCCTTGGCTTCGTTGTAATCCATGCCTGTAAGACCGATCAGTTTTTCGGTATATGTGCCGTCACTGCGAGGGAGGTCAATGAAACGATCCCAAAAGCAATAGCTCGTTACCAAAAACAGCAGACAAGCTGCGGAAGAAACGGCAAAAACCCAACCCGATCTCCTTTTCTTTTTGAACTTCACGCCCGCTGCTACAGCAAGGCAGGGAATAGCAATTACAAGAATGATCCACATAGCGATCAGCTCATATGAGGGAACAATTATTGTAAGATAACCAATACCCATACTCATCTACTCCCCAAATATCACATAATCCCCTTTTCTGGGTTTCGCCTCGGGAACGGGCTTGTCGGCATAGCCTAAAATGCAGTTGCCAATGCCCTTGTACTTTTCGTCAATGCCCCATTTTTTCATAAGCGCCTTGCCCTCGGAGGTCTCGAAAACCTCTCTTGCACGGTGTATCCAGCAGGAATCCACACCAAGGGAATGGGCGGCGTTCATAAGGTTTCCCATAACAAGGCTGCCGTCCTCGATATATGTTCTTACGGTGCTGTCGGCAAACACGATCACAACCGTGCCTGCGCCGTAAAAGGGGTCGGTGTCCGTGCCCAGCACGGCGGCGTTCATCATGGAAAGATCGTACACTCTTTCCGGGTCGGTCACCACCACCATTAAAGGCGATTGAAGCCCCTTTCCGCTGGGGGCGTACATTCCCGCCTCCAGTATCTCGTCCAGCAGTTCCTTTTCCACAGGCTTTGAGCTGTAGGAACGCACGCTGCGGCGGGTGGTGAGAGTTTTTATTGTTTCATTCATGGCTTTTACTGTCCTTTCGTTATTATAATTTCGGGCATATTATACAAGTCCTCAGATATCCAATATATCAGGCTCACGCTCTTTGAGGGATATATCGGAAATGGTCATGGTAATGCCCTCTTTTTCGGCTATTTTATGCGCCCTTGCTATCATGCGCACTTTGTTTTTTTCGATAAGCTTTAACACTATCTCGTCCTGCTTGTCCTTGGGGATAAATTTAAGGAAATTCTCCAGCACCCCCGGGGCTTCTGCTGCCTCAAGCACCTTTGCGGGCAGGGGGATATCCTCCTTTTTTATATAGGGGATTATTGCCCTGAGAAGCTCGGCATAGTTTATTTCATCTATATCTATTTTAAGTTCCAGTTTCATATGCGTTTCCTTTCGTTGGGGTTATTTTAAATATAACATATATGGAAAAATTTGTCAAGTAAATACTTTGCTTTTCCAATCGTCAGCCTGATGCCGAACTTTTTTTAAATTTATCTTGACAACTAATTCAATTTATGTTATTATTATTGTATAAAGC
>CAMWLD010000292.1 GCA_947175005.1 uncultured Ruminococcus sp.
TTATCACTTTTTCCATATCCTTGGAAAGTGTTTCGGTCTTGCCGTTAAGCTCGGATTTTCTCTTGATATTTTTTTCAGCCTCAATAAGCTCCGACTGTAATCTTTCGGAATTTTCACCGAACTCCTTTGCCTTTCCCTCTGTTTTTGCGGGTATATCCTCAATAGAAATTTCGGCGCCCAGCAGCTCGACCGCATTTTTCCTTATGCTGCTTTCTTTTTCTCCCGCAAGTGCTTTTAAGCTGCCCGATCTTTCGCTTGCTTCTACTGCTTTTTTGCCCAATTCCTCCGAACGCTCTTTGTATTTGTCAAGAGTTGCTTTATCGGGGGCATTTTCGGATTTTTTCGCAAGTATCGGGTGAGTGACCGAGCCACACACAGGGCAGGGCGCACCCTCCGCAAGTTCTTCTGCAAGGATTCCCGCCTGCTCATCCAGATATGCCTTTTGCATTTTGTCAAACTCATTCTTTGCGGCCTCTGCTTTGGCGGACCTGTCAAGATAATCCGACTGTGCTTTTTCCAGATCGGATAACAATTTTGCATAATCCGAATATTCTCTTTGCAGCTTTTTTACGCTTTCAAGCAGTCTATCCGATTCTGTTTTTCGGTTGCCGATCTTTTCACGTTCAACCTCTGCGTTTTGCAGCTTTTCCATCTCCGTTTTGCAGGCTTTTATTTCATCTTCATACTTTTGGGATTTTTCTTTGCTGCCCTCAATTTCCGCTTTGCATTCGGCTATGGCTTTATCTGTGCTGTCAAGAGCGGATTTCTCCTTTTCGATCTCCCGTAAAACCTCAAGCAGTTTTTCAAGCCTCGGCTTCTGCTCTGTCAATTGCGCCCCGGCTTTTTCCTTATCCGATTTGGATTTTTCACAAACCTCCGACAGCTCAATAAGCATATTTCGGCTTGCCTCTAAATTAACATTAATAACCGATAATGCTTCTTTGTCTTTTTGATATTTATCGGCTTTATCCAAAAGGCTTGCAAGTTCTTTCAGCTTATTTTCCGTATCGGATTTTTTTGCGGTATTTTCTTCAGCTTCGGCTTTGTCGGATGCGATCAAAGCCGCAAGCCTTGGAATGATCTCCGATTCGGCGGCGGTAACGGTAAGCTGACCGAATTTTGCGGCGGTTACATTTTGCGCAAGAACACTGTCCCTTTCGCTGTCGCAGATAATACTGCCTATGCTGAAATTCAAACCGTCTTTAGACTTCTCCAGCAGATCTTCCTGTGCTTTAAATTCCTCTTTCAATTTATTCTGCAGCTTCTCGTAATTCTCCGTGTGAAAAAGCTTGCGGAAAATTTCCTTGCGAGTCTTGGTATCTGCCAGCAGCAGCTTTAAAAATTCTCCCTGGGCGATCATGGCTATCTGTGAAAACTGCTCCCGTTCAACTCCCAGAATTTGCGTAACAGCCCTGTTCACGTCCTTTACCTTGGTAACTATCCTGCCGTCGGGATATTTAAGCTCTGCGTCCGCGGCTGTTTTTGTAATACCCTCTCCCCTTTTCTTGGGGCGCTCGTAATCGGGGTTTCGCTTTATGTAATATTCCTCGCCCCTGTAAAGAAATGTCAGTTCAACCTCCGTGGGTGTTTCGGGGTCGGCATATTTTGAGCGGAACATACCTGTGTCCCTGTTTCCTCCGCTGGGTTCTCCGAAAAGTGCAAAGGTAACAGCGTCAAATATGGTGGTTTTGCCCGCTCCCGTATCTCCCGTAATAAGGTAAAGCCCTTTTTCTCCCAGTTTGTCAAGGTCAATCACCGTTTTATCTGCATATGAACCGAATGCGGATATTATAAGCTTGGTTGGTCTCATAGATCATTTTCCTTTCTCTGTTAATTTGCTTCGATCTCTTCCAAAAGCTGCGATATAAGGGCTGTCTGTTCCTCGGTCATATCGCTGCCGTTCTGCTGCTTAAAAAACTCGGAAAACAGTTCCAAGGGAGTTTTACTTTCCGAATCACTGACAGTTTCTACATAATCCGTCCTACTGCTTGTGCGAGTATTTTCATAATCCAGCTTTAAGATGTTCGGATAAACCGTGCGAAGCCGCGCAACTGCCTCCGGAATATCGTTTTCGTCGGTTAGGGTAATACGGTAAAAATCATTTTTATTATTAAGCTTTTCGTAATAACTTCTGCTTACAAGCTGTTCATATGTTCCCTTAATTTCAACCATATCCCGCTTTGGATTTAAAGGTATCGTCCGTATGTTCACACTTCCCTTTTGCATGAGCTCGACCACTGTAACGGATTTTTCCTGTCCCGCTTCGGAAAATGAATATTTTAAAGGCGTGCCGCAGTAGCGTATTTCCCCGCCCTTTCCCAAAATATCCTGGGGCTTGTGGATATGCCCCAAAGCGGTATAATCAAAGGGTGCAAAAACATACGCTTCCACATTGTCAAGTCCGCCCACGGTAATATCCTCGGATTCGGAAAGAACCGCTCCCGTTACAAACTGATGAGCAATAAGCACATTACGCTCGCTTGTGTCAACATTCATATCGGAAATTACCCTGCCTATGGCGTCGGTATATGTAACAATTTTTTCTTTTTCCTCATCATTCAGATAATGCTTCACATGAACGGGCTTTACAAATGGCAGCATATAGATATTGACTCTGCCGAATTCATCATTAAAGGAAAGAGGCGTGATATTCCCCTTATAAACAGGCGACAGATGAACCCCGCTCATATCTATTAGACTGCCCGCAAACGCCAGCCGCTCGGGCGAATCATGATTGCCGCTGATAATATACACTTGCAGTCTCTTCGCCGCCAGCTTCACTAAAAATTCATCAAACAGCTCGACCGCCTCGGTAGATGGTATAGATTTATCGTAAACGTCCCCTGCGATAATAACCCCGTCGGGCTGCTCGATGTCGATTACTTTTAATATCTCCTCCAGTATGTACCTTTGATCTTCGATCAATGAGACCTCGCTGACCCGCATTCCCAAATGCAGATCGGATAAATGAATAAGCTTCATATTAACCTCCCGGATTTTAAAGTTTTTACGGCTCTTTTCTGCCTTTTCTATATTATAGCACAAAGGGATAGACAGATTATGTCATTGAGAAAAATTTTCCCCAATAATTTTTCGCTTGACAATGTTATAAGATATGTGAACATTAAAAAAGTATGGGCAGAATCGTTTTCAGGATTCCGCCCATATCATATTTTTCTTAATGAAATTGATTATTGTCCGTCAACCGTTTTTCCGTCAAATATCCTGCCGGAAAACGGGGCAAGGTCGACAAGGAAAAATCCGTCCTCGTGTTCCGCCTTTACCACCTTTTTGACCTCGGTCTCACCGCTGTATATAAGGCTGTCGGAGTTTATAAGTTCTCTAAGTTCGGTAAAATTTTCCTCGGGTATCTTCACCCTTTGGGGTTTGTCGGAAAGATTGAGGAAAATTACAGTAGTTTCTCCCTCGGCTGCACGCTTATAGACGAATGTGGAGGTCTCCCGCTCGTCGGGAAGTATCCACTTGAAGCAGTCGGGATTATACTCGGCATTATGGAGAGAGGGACGCTTGACATAAAGCTTTGACAGGTCGGTCATATATCTGCGGAATGAATCGTGGATGGGATATTTAAGGAGATCCCAGTCCTGTTCTCTGGTTTCGTCCCATTCCCTGAACTGGGCAAATTCTCCGCCCATGAAGTTCAGCTTCTTGCCGGGGTGTGTGTACATATACATATAAAATG